>JAJXVK010000097.1 GCA_021782155.1 Pseudomonadota bacterium | reverse complement strand
TGCTGATGTCCTGTGTCGTCATTGCTCGATGTCCTCCTGCGGGCTTCCGGTCTTCGGCGTCGTTTCGCGCACCGCCGCGGCGATGAACACGGTGGAGAGAATGGCAAAGATATAGGCCTGCACCGCGCCGGTGAGCAGGTCGAGCGCCATGAGCGGGATCGGCACGAGCAGCCCGGCGAGCGACAGCACGATGCCCACCACGAAGACGCCGCTCATCACGTTGCCGAACAGGCGCACCAGCAGCGAGAAGGTGCGGGTCAGCTGCTCGACCAAGTTGAGCGGGGCCATGATCCAGCTCGGCTGCGCGAATGTGCGCAGATAGCCGACCGGACCGTTCGCTCGCACGCCGTGCCAGATCGTCGCGCCGAACACGATCAGCGCGAGCGCGGCGTCGGTTTCGATCCTCGCCGTCGGCGGATGGATTCCCGGGATCAGCGACGACCAGTTCGCAGCGAGGATGAAAAGGAAGATGGTGCCGATCAGCGCACGGTAGGGTGCCGGGTCGGCCTGCATGATCCCGCCGATCTGGTGGTCGAGCGCGCCGGTCACCAGTTCAAGCGCGGCCTGCGCCTTGCCGGGGCGAACGGCCAGCCGCCGGGTCACCAGGAACGATCCGATCGCCATCGCCGCCATGATCGCCCAGGTTACCACGACCGGTGCGGTGATCGGAATCGCGCCGACATGGAACAGGGGTTCCATGACGAGAGGAGAGCCCCTCATCGCGCGCCCTCCGCCATGTGCAGCACGAGCGTTCGCGCGGCGAGGAGACCCAGCGCTGCGGCCAGCAGCGGCCCCGCACCGAGCCGGGCGAGCGCGAACAGCCCGCCCACCATGACGGCCATCCGCGCGGCCTGCAGCAGCACGGCGCGCCCGGCGCGCCCTTGCGCATAGTCGCGCGTCACGACCCCGAGGCTCGCGAAGTGCAGGCAGCCCAGCAGGCCCCCGGCGACGAGCGCGGCCGCGAGCAGCAGCGGGGGAGAGGCGAAGGCGATCGTCACAGGCGTCGTTTCATCCATTTCCACGCAGACCAGAACCCCAGCACCGCTCCGAGCAGGACGAGCGGCGGGGTGAGCAACAGCCCTGTGCCGAGCCACCAGTCGAGCCAGCGTCCGCCGGCGAGGCCGATCAGCAACGGGGTTATGGTGATCCAGCCGAGCACGCCGACCTGGCCGAGCCAGGCGCCGACCGGCGGGCCCGGATCCCGGCGGCGGCGCTCCATGCGCTGGCTGGCCTTGCGCGCGGCGCGCGCGAGAGGGTCGGCCTGCGGCGGATCGGGCGGCTGCCTGGTCACCGCTCGCGCTCTCCGAACATCGTCTCCAGCCCGTCGTGCGCTCCGGGGACGAGATAGCGCATGATCTGGCGCATGGCGCGGGTGTGAAGCCGCATCTCGGCGACGCGCGCCACGCGATCTGCATCGCTTTCCCTGGCGCGCCGAGCCGCGACAGCCGCTTCCAGTTCCTCCAGCCGGTCTCCGACGAGCGCTTCGCGGCATGCGACGGCCACCTCGCGCCCCCTGCTCACGGTCAGCACGCCGCCTCGCACAGCGCAGAAGCGCATCGTGCGGTCGCGGTCGCGCCAGCGGATCACGCATGGCGCAAGCATGGTGAGGAAGTCGGCATGACGAGGCAGGATGCCGAAGCTGCCGCCATCGTCCGCGGCGCGCACCGACACGATCCCGTCGGCATCGACCAGGCGCTCCCTTGGTGTGGAGATCGTCAGGTGCAGCCCATCGCTCATCCGGCAGCGGCCTTTTCCCTTGCCCGCGCATCGTCGATCGTCCCGACCATGAACAGCGAGCTTTCGCGCCAGCCATCGCATTCCCCGTCGAGGATTGCACGGCAACCCTTGATGGTATCGTCCAGCGAAACCTGGCACCCGGCAACCCCGGTAAACGCCTCGGTCACGACGAACGGCTGCGTCAGGAAACGCTGCAGCCGCCTTGCACGCTCGACGGTACGCCGGTCATCGGCCCCCAGTTCCTCGATGCCGAGCAGCGAGATCACGTCCTGCAGTTCGCGATAGTGCTCCAGCGCGCGGCGCACTTCCATCGCAGTGCGGGCGTGGTCCTCTCCCACCAGCAGCGGGTCGAGCAGCACCGATGACGACGCGATCGGGTCGATCGCCGGATACATCCCTTCCGCCGCCATCGCGCGCGACAGGACGACCATCGAATCGACATGCGCGGCGATCGTCGTCACCGCCGGGTCGGTGAAGTCGTCGGCGGGGACGTAGACCGCCTGGATCGCGGTGACCGCGGCCTCGCCCACCGAGGCGATCCGCTCCTGCAGCGCAGCAACCTCGCTGGCGAGCGTGGGCTGGTAGCCCACCCGCGAGGGCAAGCGGCCGAGCAGGCCGGAAATTTCGGCGCCGGCCTGCACGAAGCGGAACACATTATCCATCAGCAGCAGCACGTTGCGATGGAGTTCGTCGCGGAAATACTCGGCAACCGTCAGCGCGGTCATCGGCACGCGCCAGCGGGCGCCGGGGGGCTCGTTCATCTGGCCATAGACCAGCACGGTCCTCCCGATCACGCCGGATTCGCGCATGTCGACCAGCATCTCGTGCCCCTCGCGCGAGCGCTCGCCCACGCCGGCGAAGACCGAGATGCCCTGGTACCCGGTGGCCATGGCGTTGATCAGTTCCATCACCAGCACGGTCTTGCCGACACCCGCGCCGCCGAACATCGCCGCCTTGCCGCCGCGCGCCATTGGCACGAGCAGGTCGATCACCTTGATACCGGTGTGGAACAGGTCGCCCGCGGACGGCCGCATGGCAAGCGGCGGCGGTTCGCGATGGATCGGCCAGCGGGGCGTGCCGGCAGGCAGCGGAGGCCCGTTGTCACCGAGGTTTCCGGTAACGTCAAGCAACCGTCCGAGCACGCCTTCGCCCACCGGGGCGGTCAGTGCGGAACCCGACGCCGTGGCCACGTCGCCGCGCTTGAGTCCCGAGGTGGACTGCAGCGCGATGCACCGCACGGTCCGTTCGTCGAGGTGGGCCTGTACTTCGGCGATGACGGTCCCGCCGCCGGCCCCGCCTATCCGGATCGCCTCGTCGATGGCGGGAAGCGGCGGGTCGCGGAAGCGGACATCGAGAACGGCCCCGCGCACGGCCGAAACCGTGCCGGTGGCCTCCTTGTCCTCAGCGTTGGCCGTCTCCATCGCCGGCAATCTCCGACTTCCTGTCGGACGAGGATATTCCGGCAGGGCACCGGTCTGCAATCGTTGACGCGTCACAAGATCACGCCGGGGCGCGGCGCGTCAACTCCTGCAGCAGCTTTCCCGGTCATTGTCCGACACGGGATCGTCCGTCTCGCTGACAATCAGGCGATAGCCCATGCCGCGCACGGTCTTGATCCGGTCCTTGCCGATCTTGCCGCGCAGACGCGCGACCAGCGCGTCGAGCGCGTTGTCCGACGGTGCGCCCTTCGTGGCCGCGCGCAGCACGCTCATCAGGTCATGGCGCGGCGCCAGCCGGTTGGGCGCCAGCAGCAGCATCTGCAGCAGGCGGAACTCGTTGCGCGTCAGGTCGAGGCAGGCTCTGCCCTGCCAGGCGCAGCGCTTCCTGGGGTCCAGTGTGATGTCGCCATATGTCAGAAGGCCGCTCGAATTGCCCGAATGCCGGCGCACGATCGCGCGCAGCCGGGCGGCGACTTCTTCGGATCGCACCGGCTTGACCACGTAATCGTCCGCCCCGCAATCAAGGCAGGCGACCTTTTCGCGCCAGTCCCCGATGGGTGACAGGACCATCACCGGCAGGATCAGACCGCCATCGCGCAGCGGACGCACGAGCGTCGCGCCGCTCGGCCCGTCGAGCGCGATGTCGACGAGCAACGCGGCGGCCGTCCCGGCAAGGTCGTGACGCAATGCCGCCTTCGCGGAAGCGACGCCGTGCGAAACGAAGCCCGCGCCCGACAGCCGCGCGGAAAGCCAGGACGAAAAGTCGGGATCACCCTCTATGAGCAGAAGCCGCATCGGCGGTCACCCCTGTGCCGAGAGCAGACCCGTCGTCACGCTCTGCCCCGAAGAAACGACCGCCCTCCAGCGGTCACCTGGTTCCGAATTTCGTTTCAACATCCACCCCCATGTCGTGCAGGAACTGCGTCGGCAGCAGTCCCCCTGCGCATATTATGACGTCGTCGTTGGCGATCGTCCGCAGTTCGCCCTGGTGTTCGAGTTCGATGTGGCCGGGCGTGATGCGCCTGATGTGGCTGCCGCGGTACTCCGCGATCGCTCCGTCATCGACCAGCGCGGCGACCGCGTCGCGGTTCCGGGCGCGCGCGCGCGAATAGCTGGTGCCGCGATAGGACAACGTGACGCGCGTCCCAGGCTGCCCGGCCAGCCGCGCCGCGGCCTCGAGCGCGCTGTCGCCGCCGCCGACCACCGTGACGGCGCGCCCCTGGTACTGTTCGGGATCGATCAGGCGGTAGACCACCTTGTCGAGTTCCTCGCCTGGAACGTCGAGCGGGCGCGGGGTGCCGCGGCGGCCGATCGCCAGCAGGACGCAGCGCGTGCGAAGGACTTCGCGCGAGGTGGTCACGTCGAACCCCTCGCCGCTGCGCTCGACCTTGAGGACCTGCTCCTCGAAGCGCGGTTGCAGTCCGGTCTTCGCGAGAACGTCTTCCCAGAACGCCAGCAGCTTCTCCTTGCCGATCTCGGCGAACCTGACCTTGCCGATCAGCGGCAGTTCGGCAGGCGCGGTCATCACCAGCTTGCCGCGCGGAAAATGCGCGACCGTGCCGCCGAGCGTCGACTGGTCGATAGTGACGAACGAGAGTTCGCGCTCCATCGCGCCAAGGCTCGCCGCGATGCCGGCAGGGCCGCAGCCGACGATCACCAGGTCGAGCGCATCGGGGTTCGCCGCGCGCCGCTGGCGGGCCCGCGTGGCGGCATGCTCGATCGCCTGCCGCCCCTGTTCGATGGCGTTCTTGATAAGACCCATGCCACCCAGCTCCCCTGCGATGAACAGGCCCGGCACGGTCGATTCGAATTCAGGCGTAACCACCGGAATGTCAACCCCGCGCGTCGCCGTGCCGAACACCAGCGTGATCGCATGCGTCGGGCAGGCGGTCTGGCAGGCGCCGTGGCCGATGCACATCGTCGGCTCGACCAGTTGGGCCTTGCCGTCGATGATGCCCAGCACGGTCTCTTCGGGGCACGCCCGCGCGCAGGAACCGCAGCCCAGGCACCTGGCCGGATCGATCACCGGATGGAGCGACGGCGGCTCGACAAGCCCCGCCTCGCGGTTCTCGGCAAGGACTTCAGCCGCGCGGCGCGACCGGCGGCGCTGGATCAGATGGTAGATCGCCCAGATCGCCAGCAGCGGCAATCCGTAGACCAGCAGCAGGTCGAGATTCATCAGGCGCCCGGCACGCCAAGCTGGCGCGCGGCGGAACCGACCTTGTCCAGCCCGGCCGCATCCCCCGCCAGGGCTTTCCTCGCCGTCGCCAGGTCGCTCGCCGCGACATCGGGCTGCTGCAGCACCATGCGCGAACGCATCAGCCGCACCCAGCCTTCCGCATCCTTCGGATTGGCCTTCAGCTGACTGGCCAGCCGGTCGACCATGCCGTTGATCATGTTCTGGCGGTCGCCGTCCGACATCGCCTTCGCCGCGCTGATCTGTGCGGGGTCGAGCATGGGGACGGAATCGACTGGCGAGATGGATGTCCCTGCGGACCTGACGGCGGGCTGGGCCTTCAGCCGCGACGAGACATCGACGTCGAGCTTCTTCGCGGTCTCGGTGATCTGGCGGCGCACGTCGGCTTGCCACGGCGCATCCGCCGGGCCCGAGTTGGCGAGCGAAATCCAGGCGTCGAGCGCTTGCCGCTCATGCCCGTTCTGCGCCTGCCACAGCGCCGTGAAATAGCGCGCGCGCGGTTCCCTGGGGTCGATTGCCAGCGCCTTGTCGAACTCGGCCCTGGCCTCGTCGGTGACCTTGCCTCCAGCAATGCCGGCCAGCGCTTCGCCATAGCCGGTGTGGACCACTGCATTGCCCGGCAGCAGCCGGAGCGCGCGCTTGTAGGGCTCGATCGCCTTGTCGGGGTGACCCGTCATCACATAGGACCAGCCGAGCATCCGGAAGCCTTCGCCGTCGCCGGGGGTCTTGGCGAGCCTGTCTGCCAGCCGCTGGATCATCGTATCGACGTCTCCGACCTTGTCCGCGCCACCTGGAGCGGCCGCGTCGGCCGGCACCGTCGCCGGCGATCCTGTGGCCGCTTCCCCCTCGGGCTTCAGCCAGAACAGAACGAGCGCCGCCGCGACCAGCACGCCCGCTCCGATCAGCAGCTTGCGCGCGCCGATCTCGATCCTGGCGGCAGGCGCCGGAGCGGCTTCGACCGGAGCGGTCACCGTGCGCGATTGCCAGACGCGATAGATCGCGATTCCCAGGGCAATCCCGGCCAGACCGGTCAACAGATATTGCAGCATTTTCCCAACCTCTTCCGCAACCGCGCCCCGTGAGGGGTTCGCTATCCCCTCGGGCGCGCCGCACCCAATCACGAACCTGACGCGAACCTTTCGGCTGCCGCGAAGATCGACACCCCGCCTTTCGCACAAGACGAAACGACTGCGGGAAAACCTCACGTCAAGCGTCTGCACTATAAGCCGATCCGCCAAGCGCGATTTAAGAAGCAGTACTAACCGGGAAGTCATAATGGCCACGCAGGCTCGAGAATTTCGTGCGACAAAAACGCCGGACGCGCCAGGGCCGGCCCGCCTGACCGCAAGTTCGGTCGAGCGGATGATCTCTTCGTGGGTCATGCTCGGGGTCGGGGCAGCGGTCGTCTGGGGCTGGCTCCACCGGCACGACAACGCGATCGATCCGCACAATGGCCTGGGCTATGCGCTGGGGATCGTCGGCGGCACGATGATGCTGATCCTGCTGGGTTATCCGCTGCGCAAGCGGGTGCGCGCGCGCGCGCGCAGCGCGGGCTCCATCGGGTTCTGGTTTCGCTTCCACATGCTGCTGGGCCTCGTCGGCCCACTGGCGATCCTCTATCATGCGCGGTTCAGCTGGGGTGCGCTCAACAGCGCCTTCGCGCTGGGCGCGATGATCGTGGTGGCGACCAGCGGGCTGGTCGGCCGCTTCTTCTATGCGCGCGTCCACCGCGGCTACTCGGGCCGCAAGCTGGAGATTCGCAGCCTCAAGGGCGAGATGGACGATGTCCTTGCCCGGCTCGAGGAGCGCGGGCTCGTGCGCGACACGCTGATCGAGCGCATGACCGCGTTCGAAGCCCGGGCGATGGCGGCGGGTGCCGACTTCTGGTCCAGCGCCGGCGCGGTGATCGGACTGGGCATCGAGACGAGGCGGGCCGAACGGCGGCTGCTCGCCGATCTCCCTCACGACGGCAATTCGTCCGACACCGCGCTGCGCGGCATGGTATCCGACTTTTTCGAGGCCGTGCGCCGCGCCGCCGAGTTCGCCTTCTATGACCGCCTGCTGCGCTTGTGGCACCTGCTGCACATGCCGCTGTTCATTCTGCTGATCGTGGCGGCCGTTCTCCACATCGTTGCCGTGCACATGTACTGATGCGCCGCTCCCTCGGCATCCTTTGGCTGCTGTTCCTGATGGTGGCCGCGCCGGTGTTCGGCCAGACGATCATCGAACGGCTGATCACCCCCGGCCCGCTGGCGAGCGCGCACGCCAGGCTGGAGAGCAAGTGCGACAGCTGCCACACCTCGTTCCGCAAGCAAGCGCAGAACGGGCGCTGCATGGCGTGCCACCGCAAGGTGGGCGCCGACATCGCGTCGGGCACGGGATATCACGGCCGCTACGCGCCCGCGCGCTCGAGCGCCTGCAAGGCCTGCCATTCGGATCACAAGGGGCGCGGCTATGCGCTGATCCGCTTCGCAACCGCCTCGTTCAACCACGCCCTCACCGACTACCAACTGACTGGCGGCCATGCCCGCGCGCGATGCGACGGGTGCCATGTCGGCGGCCGCAAGTACCGCGACGCGCCGACGAACTGCGTCGCGTGCCACCAGCGCAAGGACCCGCACCGCGGCCAGCTCGGCCGCGATTGCCAGTCGTGCCACGACACGGCCGACTGGAAGAAGCCCAGGCCCTTCGACCATTCGGCCACCCATTTCGCGTTGACCGGCGCGCACCGCACGGCAGGCTGCCAGACCTGCCACGCCGGCGAGCGCTGGAGGGGCCTGGGCACCACCTGCATCGCATGCCACGCGAAGGACGACGCACACAAGGGCGCGCGCGGCACCAACTGCGCCTCGTGCCACACCACCACCAGCTGGAAGCAGGCGACCTTCGACCATGACACCACCGGCTTCCCGCTGGTCGGCGGTCACGCCCAGGCCTCGTGCGCGAGCTGTCACGGAGCGAACAACGCGATCAGGAAGCCGCCGCGCACCTGCAACGCCTGCCACGCAAGGGACGATGTCCACAAGGGCGCCAACGGCAGCGACTGCGCGGGATGCCACTCGGTGCGCAGCTGGAAGCAGGTCTCCTTCGACCACGACAAGCTGACCGACTTCCCTCTCAAGGGCGCGCACCGCGACGCCGCGTGCCGCGCCTGCCACCTCAGACCGGCGAAGGAGGTGAAGCTGTCCGTCACCTGCGCCAGCTGCCACCTGAAGGACGATTCGCACAAGGGCGCGTTCGGCACCGACTGCGCGCGCTGCCACAACGCGGCGGCGTGGAAGGGCACGGCGTTCGATCACGACAGGATGACCCGCTTCCCGCTCGCCGGGAAGCACGCGACAGCCAAGTGCCAGGCGTGCCACACCCAGCCGGCCGAGAAGGTCAAGCTGTCGGTCTCGTGCGGCTCGTGCCATGCGAAGGACGACGTCCACCTCGGCAAGCTCGGCCAGGGCTGCGCGCGCTGCCACGACGCGACCGACTGGAAGACCCACGTCAGCTTTGACCACGCGCTGTCGCGCTTCCCGCTGCTCGGAAAGCACGCTGCCGTGGCCTGCAAGGACTGTCATTCCGACCGGACCTTCGCGGCCAAGGGTATCGCCTGCGCCGCGTGCCACGTGGACGACCATCACAAGGGCGCGCTGGGCACGCCGTCGCGCTGCGGCACCTGCCACGATACACGCGACTGGAAGTCGTGGCATTTCGATCACGACCGCCAGACCCGCTTCGCGCTCACCGGGAAACACAAGGGCCTGATCTGCGCGGCCTGCCATGTCCGCGCCGGCGACCCGGCCAGGATCGGAAGTACCTGCATCGATTGCCACCGCCGGGAGGACATCCACCGCGGCGGCTTCGGTGGCGATTGCCAGCGCTGCCACACCACCGAAAGCTTTTCGGTCGTGACGATGAAACAAGGCGGGATGTAGATTTCGAATATTGTCTGACGCGAACCTTTCAGTTCGGAAATGTTTCCGGTGAAGCGACTTGGCCAAGCGACAATTCGACCGGGCGAGTTGGGACTTTTTAACCACGGCGACGTCTAAGATTCCGGGCGTTGGGTGAAAGCGCAGGTGCGCCACGCGGTCGGCTTTGGGCGGACCGCGTCGCATGAAGGGGATACGTTCCGGTGTTGTCGAAGCACCTATCCAGGTTGCTCCTCGGGCTGGTCGCTGCGCTGTTGGCGATCGCGCTGCCCGCGCACGCTCAGCCGGGCGGGACGGCCCAGTTCGACCATTTCCGCACCGGCTTCCCGCTCACCGGGGCCCACGTTGCGGTCGATTGCCAGTCCTGCCACCGCGACGGCCAGTTCAAGGGCACGCCCAAGACCTGCGCCGATTGTCACAACTCGGTGCGCGCGGAAGGCAAGTCCGCCAACCACATCCGCACCCAGGCCGCTTGCGAGACCTGCCACACCACCAGGCAGTGGACAATCGTCCGCGTCGACCACTCGACGATGACCGGCAACTGCTCGACCTGCCACAATGGCATGCAGGCGACCGGGAAGATGGCGACGCACATCCAGACCAGCCAGGACTGCGGCTCGTGCCACCAGACCGCGTCATGGTCTTCGGCGCGCTTCGACCACAGCGGCGTGACCGGAAGCTGCGCCAGCTGCCACAACGGCTCCACCGCCACCGGCAAGGGCGCCACGCACATCCAGACCACGCAGGACTGCGCCGATTGCCACACAACCCAGACCTGGGCCGGCGCGCGCTTCGATCACAGCGGCGTTTCGGGCAATTGCGCGAGCTGTCACAACGGCACGACCGCCACGGGCAAGGGCGCGACGCACATCGCCACCAACAACACCTGCGCGGACTGCCACGGCACCAACGTCTGGTCGCCGGCAAGGACGGTCAACCATGCCGACGTGATCGGAACCTGCGCGTCCTGCCACAACGGCACCACCGCCACCGGCAAGAACGCCACGCACATCCAGACCAGCGCGGCGTGCAGCGACTGCCACTCGACCGCGGCATGGAGCCCGGCGAACTTCTCGCACGCCAGTGTCACGGGCAATTGCGCCAGCTGCCACAACGGCACGAGCGCGACGGGCAAGGGCGCCACGCATATCTCGACCAACAACACCTGCGAGGATTGCCATACAACCAACGTCTGGTCGCCGGCCAGGACGGTCAACCACGCCGACGTGATCGGAACCTGCGCTTCGTGCCACAACGGCACCACGGCGACGGGCAAGACCGCCACGCACATCCAGACCACGGCCGACTGCGGCGACTGCCACACCACCGCGACCTGGACCTCGGCCAACTTCAATCACGCGAACGTGACCGGAAGCTG
>JAJXVK010000096.1 GCA_021782155.1 Pseudomonadota bacterium | reverse complement strand
CCGTGTCCGGGAACCGGTTTATTCCTTTGACTACCTGCGCAATCCCGAAATCGAATCCGATGTTCACACGGCCTATTGGCGCCTGAAGAACCAGGCACCGCCGGTCTTCTGGACGCCGACGAACGGCGGTCACTGGGTTGTGACCAGTGCCGATGGGGCGATCGAAGTGCTGCGCCATCCCGACCGCTTTTCGAGCAAGTTCCTTTCTATCCCGCCCAATCCGAACCAGCCAAAGATGATCCCCGAATCGCTCGATCCGCCCGAGCACCGGGGCTATCGCCAACTCTTGCGCCCCTATTTCGAGAGCAAGGCGATCGAACCCCTCGAGCCGCGCATTCGCGAATGGGCAAACCGGCTGATCGACGGCGTCGCAGCCGCCGGCAAATGCGAATTCGTGGACAAGCTCGGCTCGCGCTTTCCGGTCTCGGTGTTCATGGAACTGTTCGGTTTTCCGCTCGACCAGTTCGACTTTTTCCGCGGCACCGTGGTCGAATATTTCGATGCGGGTATCAGCGATCAGCGTCGCGTCGAGCTTTCAATGCAGATCATCGGCGCGCTGGCGCAACTGTTCGAGGCGCGCCGATCCGATCCGAAAGACGATCTGGTCTCGACCCTGGTCCAGGTCGATTTCGAAGGACGCAAACTGACCCCGGAGGAGCTGATCTCGATCGGCTTCCTGATGTTCCTCGCCGGGCTCGACACAGTGGTCAACGCGTTGACATTCGGCATGCGCCACCTCGCACGTGACGAGGCGCTGCGCACGCGGATGATCGAAGACCCCGCCGCAATTCCGGCAATCGTCGAAGAACTGATGCGCCGCTACACATTCGTTTCGACGCCGCGCTACATCACACAGGACACGCAGATCGCCGGGGTCGATGTTTACGCCGGAGATTCCGTTCTGGTCCCGCTGGCGATGGTGGGGTGGGACGAAAAGCTGACCAGCTGCCCGGCAGAGGTGCGGCTGGACCGGCCGCACTGCCGCCACGCCGCGTTCGGCTCGGGCATCCACACATGCCTGGGCATCCACCTCGCCCGGATGGAGATGGCGGTCTTCTACGAAACCTGGGCAAGGAAGATCGGTCACTTCAGCCAGGTCGAAGACGAACCACTGCGCTTCCGCGGCGGCTCGGTCCAGGCCCTCGAAGCGCTCCATCTTAAATGGGAACCGAAGTGATGGATCAAGCCCTGCACATGCACATGGTGCCCGCCGCCGACCTGGCGGCATTGCGCAAATTCTACATCGACGGCCTTGGCTGGTCGGCTTGGGGACCGGACATGCCAGGCAGCTTCATGCTGCGGGCAAGGACGACCGTGATCGTGTTCCTGAACCGTGACTACCTTGCGGCCGAAAGCGGGATCGACGTTTCCGCAACGGCCCGAGCGATCAACGCGGTGTTTGTCGAGAGCAGGTCCGATGTCGATGCGCAGATCGCCCGAGCGCTGGCCGCTGGCGCAACGCTCACCAGCCCGATCCGCGACCGCGATGGCGGTCTCTATTCGGGCTATTTCACCGATCCCGAAGGCAACGGCTGGGAAATCGTCTGGAGCCCGGTCATGCGGCCCGGCGCCGATGGCAGCCTGACCCTCAAACTGCCCTGATCTGTCTTCCCAGGAGACCGTTACATGTCTGTCCCAACCGTCCACCTCCACCTCGGCAACGACCAGCGCACCTCCGGTTCGGGCGGCGTGCACGAACACCTCAATCCGGTAACCCAGCGCGCTCAGGCGACAGTACCCCTCGCCGGCCCCGCGGAGATCGAGGAAGGCGTCGCCAAGGCGGAATCGGTGCGCGAGGCCTGGCGGCGCACGCCGCCCGAGGCGCGGCGCGACATCCTCAACCGCCTCGCCGACCTCATGGAGGAACATCGCGCCGAGTTTGGCCGCATGGCCGCGCTGGATGGCGGAACAACGCTCGCCGTAGGTGAGCGCGGCGTCGATACCGCTGTGGCCTGGACGCGCTACTACGCGGGGTGGTGCGACAAGCTCACCGGTGAACTTCTCAGTACTTTCGATACGCGCGGCGAGTTCTCCTACACCGTGCCCGAGCCGATCGGGATCGTGGGTATCATCATCACCTGGAACGGCCCGCTGATTTCGCTCGCGATGAAGGTCTGCGCGGCGCTGGCGGCCGGCAATTGCGTGATCGTCAAGCCGGCCGAAATAACGCCCTTCGCGCCAGAACTCTTCGCGCGCCTTTGCCAGCAGGCTCGCGTCCCCGACGGCGTGCTGTCCATCTTCCCCGGAACTGGCGATGCTGGCGAAGCCATCGTTCGGCACAAGAAGGTGCGCAAGATCAGCTTCACCGGCGGACCGATTACCGCCCGGAAGATCCTCGAGGCTTGCGCGCAGGAGATCAAGCCGAGCGTCATGGAACTGGGCGGCAAGTCGGCCAGTATCGTCTTTCCCGACTGCGACATCCAGGCCGCCGCTGAGCGCGCGGTGTTCTGGACCGTGGGCTGCCTTTCCGGGCAAGGCTGTGCGCTACCGACCCGTCAGCTTGTTCACGCCGACATCTACGACGATTTCGTTGCGCGGCTGAAGGCGATCATCGGCCAGTTCAAGGTCGGCGATCCGATGGACCCTACCGTGATGGTCGGCCCGGTCATCAACAAGGCCGCAGCGGACCGAATCGAAGGGATGTTCGAACGCGCCAAAGCCGACAAGGCGGGCAAGTTCTTGCTGGGCGGCAATCGCTGCGGCGGCGATCTTGCGGGAGGCAATTTCATCGAGCCGACCCTGATCATCGACGCCGATCCGGATCACGAAATCAGCCAGGTGGAAATCTTCGGACCCGCCGTCGTCGTCATGAAGTTCCATACCGAAGACGAGGCGGTCGCCATCGCCAACAACAGTGAATACGGGCTCGCCGCCTATATTCAGTCGAACGACGTGCAACGCGTACACCGCTTGTCCGAAAGACTGCAGGCCGGCGGCGTCTACGTGAATGGCGGCTTCCAGATCAACGCGCACACCCCCTTCGGCGGGGTCGGAATTTCCGGCTTCGGCAAGGAAGGCGGCAAGGCCGGCGTCGACGAGTTCCTCCACTACAAGACCGTCACCATCGGTGTCGGCGCGCCGATCTTCGGTTGAGAAGGAGCAGCAGGATGGTTGATTTCACCAACGACAGCTTCCGCCTCGACGGAAAAGTGGCAATCGTCACGGGCGCTGGAGGGCGAGGCAACTCGATTGGCCGCGCCTATGCCGTGGCGCTGGCCAATGCCGGAGCAAGCGTGGTCGTCGCCGACCTCTCGCAGGACGGTGCACAGAAAGTCGCCGACGAAATCGCCACGGCAGGCGGAAAAGCCATCGCGGTAAAGGTCGACATAACCGATACCACTGCCGTTCAGGCCATGGCGGCAGCAGCGAAGGACGTATTCGGAGGGATCGACATTCTCGTGAACAATGCCGCACTCATGGTCGAGATCGTCGACAAGCCGCTGATCCAGACCGACCGAGCGCGCTTCGACAAGGGTATGGCCGTCAATGTCTGGGGCGCGATAAACTGTTCGCAGGTTGTCGCACCCTATATGGCGGAGCGCGGCGGCGGCGCCATCGTCAACCAGGTTTCGGCCGGCGCCTATCCCGCCCAAACCTTCTATGGCGTGACCAAGATTGCATTGCATGGCGCCACCAGCGCCCTGGCGACCGAGCTTGGCCCGCAGAACATCCGGGTCAATGCAATCGGACCCGGTATGACCAAGACCGACGCCGGCCTCGCGCTGACCCCGGATGACAGCCCGCTGGTGCAATATGTCGAGGCCAGGACACCTATCCAGGGCCGTGACACGCCCGATGCGCTGTGCGGTGCGCTTCTGCTGCTGGTGTCTGAGGCTGGCCGCTGGATGACCGGACAGGTGCTCAATGTCGATGGTGGCTGGGTGATGCGCGGCTAGTCCACAATCCAGTCGGCCTTGTGCAAACGCATTAGAGTTTCAGTGCAGCGGCTAGCCAGTTCGGACGGCTTGCGCCGTTGAGACGCGCCAGGACAATTCGGGCGTCCCATTCAGCCAGTTCCGGCACGTCCAATCTTACGACTGTGCTGGCAGGGACCTGCGCTTGAATCGCGGGGGCCGCTCTGCGAAGTGAAGAAGGTGGGCGACCATAGCGCCAAGCGCGAAGGTATCGATCCCCCGAAAGCTATTTCCACGCCCTTAGCGCGCGCAGCATCCGTTCGAAGTGGTCGCCACGCCAGACGTCCTGGTCCTCACCCCAGCCGATCTTTCCGTCAAAGTCCCACCGCATGAGCTGGTTAGTGCCATAGCCCGCCTCACTCATACGGCTGACGGCAGTGCCCTCGATCATCATACTGCGGCCCGATTGGTCATGCAGGTCGACCTGCATGTGGCTGCACCATCCTGTTTCGGGGTTGCGGAAGGCCCTCATCCGGCTCTTCGCGGCATCGAGATTCCCGTACACGCCGTCACGAAGCAGATAGCCGCCGTTCATCGGGCTCCAGCCGTCGGCATCGCCATCTTGCGGCCGAACGAATCCGAGAAATCCGCTGCCGCCGTCGGCATGGCCAAAGATGTACTGGATCCGCCCGCGCCCGCGTTCGCGTTCGATCTCGCGCCAGCGGGCACCGCCCGGAGCTTTAACCCGGTCAAGATCGGTGGCGTAGGACTGCTTGCGGCTTTGCGCATAGGGACCGCCGCGCGGCCCCCAGGTCCGGTCGCGCACGCTCCACGAATCGATCGCTATGTCGACCCCGTCGAGCCGCATAGACCCGACGATCCGGCCCAGCTGGTCATAGTGCGGAGTGGTAATGAAGGGCGGCTCGCCCGGCTCGAACCGTCGCGGCGGATGGGCACCGGTATGGATGAAATTCAGCGCGAAATCGCGCGCCTTGTCCTCGTATCGAAGATGATACTTCATCCCCGGCTCGAGCATTTTCAGGCTGTACCCGCCGCCGGGAAAGGTGATGTCGCGCAAATCCGGATCGTCGGGCACCGGGACCTCTTCCACCCTGCGGTAATAGGCCATTCGCGCGGGATCGTAGCCGCGCGGATCCCACACGAAGATCCGCCAAGTGCAGGTCTTGCGATTGGGATAGTAGGGCGTGTGGATCCAGCCGCCGATCTTGCGTTCGGGTACGTTGAACGACCACCAGTTGGTCTCGGTCTCGTAGGGGTCGTCGGACAGCTTGTGATAGCAGTCGTCCTCGGGGCGAAAGGCGAGTTGGTCGTCCATCGGGCTGTCCATCTTCTTTACTCTCCCGGCCGATTGACACCTGTCGTGGTGCACTTGGTTATATATGTTGTAACTACCTCTCTCCACCGGATCAATGGCTGTCGAACACAACGGCCCCGTGAACCAGTGTCATCCGCACCCGCCCGGTGTCTGGGTCTTCAAGGACGTCGCTGGGCATGCCTGAACACAACACCAGATCGGCAGGCTCACCTGGTGCGATCTGACCACCGAAATACAGTTGCAAAGCCTCTCTGGCCGAGATCACCTCGCTCTTCGCAATGGGATGGCCGGCCTGCGTCATCCGATCGCGTGCGCTGCGAACGCCAAGCCAGGGATCGGGATTCGCATAGGGCGCGTCTGAGCCTGCCTTCACTGGCACTCCCGCAGCTATGAGGCTGCAAAGGCGATAGAGGTCCCCAAGGCGATCCGTGGGAACCTCGGCCAGATAACGGTCGCCACGGTCGTGAATGAACGAGGGATTGGAAACCACCACAAGACCGGCTTCGACGATTGCCGGTATCGCCTCGGGCGCGATCATCCCGCCGTGCTCGATCCGGTCTCCGCGCTCGGGCCCACCCGCAAGATCGAGCGCAGCCAGGTAGAGCGCCAGTTCCACGTCAGTCACGCAGTGCGCCGCCACAGCGCGCTTCCTTTCGCGGGCCCAGCGAATCCGAGCTGCCAGCAGGTCAAGCGCGGGCGGATCGCGCTCGTCGATCAGCAGCTTGAGCGGGCCAAGCGTGTAACCATCGCCGACTTCCAGCGCCTCGCTCCCCATCAAGGTCAAACGCTGCGGCATCGCGCCCGACAGGATCCGCGCTTCGTCCGGTCCATTATGGGCCCCCCGCATCGGTAAGGCCGGTCAGGCCAAGAGCCGCGAATTCCATGCCCAGCCTGGCAAGGTCGGGCAAACTTCGCGGCAAGGCCCGACCCAGCCACTGATCCTCGCGCCAAAAGCGACCTGTTAGCCGGCCCGATGCATCCCGTTCGGCTCCATCCGGCAACGGCACATCGCGAAGCTGCGCGAGCGCGGCCGAATTGAGCGCCCATAATGCGCCCGTCCGATCCAGCACTCGCAATGGCCGCTCGCGCTCCCATGTATCGAGCAGCCCAGCATCCGGAAGGCCCGCAGCCCGCTCGTCATAGCCTACCGCGCGCAGCCAAGAGTCCGGAGCGGCGGCCAGCAGCGCCCGGATAGCGGCGGGATCGGTCAGTCCGGTCAGGTCAATCGACTGCCGTCTTGCCGCGGTCGCTAGGATGTGCAGGTGATGGTCGTGCAGGCCCGGCAGCATGGTGGTTCCGCGCGCATCAATTTCCTGCTTTCCACGTAGCGCAACTTTGCCCAGTTCGGCGATCCGGCCAGCCTCGATCCGAACATCGACCAACGCGCCGGTCAACGTCACCGCGTTGCGAATGATGAGGTTCACGACGCCACCGCCTGAGCGTATCCGGCCGCGACCCGCGCCATAGCCATGTCGATCACGCCGCACCGGCCAGCCAGAACCGCGCGCGCGGCTTCAAGCCCGGTGAGCGGGTCGGCCAGCGCGTTGCCCACAAAGCGCGGTTGGGCGAGGCTGCCCCCCATCAAGCCTCCGGCAATCGCGCAATCGTCGCCGAAGCCGACACGGTGCGCCCCGGCTCCAGAAAAGCCGTGCGCGGTGATGGCTACCCAGGTAAGCCGGGAAAATTTGTCGGGCGCCAATCCCAGCCGCGCCAGCGCTGCCGCACGCGCGCTAGTGACGAGCACGTCGGCCTTGGAAATCTCGTCGTACAGCCGATCCCTGTCGCCGGCTTCGCGCAAGTCGAGCGCAAGAGTGGTCTTTTCTCCATTGATCCGCGCGTCGAGTTCCGGCGAGACGCGCGGCGTAGGGTCCGGACGGCCGATGCTTTCGATCCTGACCACGCTGGCCCCGACGCGGGCCAGCAGGCCCGCACAGAGCGGACCAGCCCAGAGCGCGGAGAGGTCGACTACGCGGCGCGGCGCGGTGCCAGGCGCCGCTTCGTCAAGGACGTACGCCGCGGACTCGCCAGGAATCGCGACCGGCAACTGCAGTTCTATAGCGCGATCGCGTATCGATATGGCATCGTGCGCAAGCGCGAACCGGGTCAACGCATCCCAGGTCTCGCCCTTCCCACCGGTGAGTGCCGGAATTAGCTCGATGTCTTCCGAGCGGGCCAGATTGATCGCAACCCAGCCATCCGACGTTTGCTGGAGGCGACAGTGACCGTTGGCCGACACCAAACCCGGACGTTGCAATCCACCGGGCGCATCCCGCACAAGCAGTTCGCGCGGGGACAGACCGAAGCCATCCAGCCTCCGCTCGAGAATGCGGTGCAGGCGTTCAATCATGGCTCGAGCCCGGACACGAGCCCCCAATCGAGCGCCTGGGCGGCACCCAAGCGGAATGCGCCCAGCACCAGCCATAGCATCCGATGCCGTCCGATCGCCCTTGCAACCGTCACCGTCCCGCCCGCCCCGGGAATTAGCCCCATGCGCAATTCGGGCAGTTGGATGACCGTATCGCGCGCAGCAATGCGATAGGCTGCGGCGGCCGGAACCTCGATCCCGCTGCCGATACAGGCACCATGCAGCCGGATCGTCGCGCGCGCACCCAGTCGGTGAAGGAGTAGCGCCGCGCTGCGACGCATGCGGATCACATGCGCTGCGGCAAGATCACTGGCGCTGCCGAATTCTGGCAGATGACCGCCCGTGGAAAAGCACCGCCCATCGGCGCGGATCGTCACCATGGGCAGCGTCGGGTCTTCAAGCACATTGGCCAGCGCCTCCCACAAGGCGTCGCGCATCGCGACCGTCATCGCATTGCGATTGTCCGGCGACGCGAGCGTAAGCGTAACATCGTCTCCCTCACGTCCGTAACGAACCGGAGAGGCGACTTGATGGCCAGGATCGAGGTCGCTGTTCCGCGCTCGCCAGGCAGCGAATTCGCTCCCGCCGAGCAAGGTCGAGTATGCTAGGGATTCAATTGTCAGTGCATCTTCGAACTTTAGATTTTCACCGATCCTCAGCACCCGCGCAAGCATGGTTGCGGCCACCGGGGCTGCGGCGACCTGCGCCGCGACCTTTGCGAGTTGCGCCTCCAGACGTTGAGGTACAACGCTGACCCAAGGCGCCGGTGCGTTGGCGCGCACAGTCACCAGCGCGTCGAAACGGGCCGAATCGATCTGGGGTAGAACCCACGTCCGATCTACCGCGATGCGCAACGGGGCGAGCAAATCTACGTCGGGCGTGGTGCCAACCTCGACGAATGCCAGCGGCTCACCGCCTAGCGGCGAAGTCGCTTCCTCCCCGAACAGATTGCTTGAATGGGCTCGGCTCACCACGGCATCATCGTGCAGCCGATTGCTTCATGCAATGGCGGCCTAACAGCACGCAATCACTCGTCCAGTGACTCGACCACGCGTTGACCTTCGCCGTCCTTTGCCCAGGTCGCGTTGGCGTTATTTAGGTGGAGCCGCCAATGAGCAACCGCGGCCTCGACTTCGCCCGCCTCGATCAGACCAATGACCTTCTGGTACGACTTGAGACCCGCCCGGGAGCTTTTGGCGCGGGATTCCTTCGATTGTGGGTGACGCTTTTGATAGCCGCGCTGATGCTTGTCGGCGAGCGTCAGCAACATGCGGCTCAGAAAGGTGAGTGTCTTCAGGCCGGTCGCCGCGACGAGGGTCTGGTGAAAATCCTCCACCCGATCGATGAAATCTTCGTAGCGCTCGGCATCGATCAGCGCCTGCATATGGTCGAGCAGCTTATGCACGTCGCCAAGCGCACCGCGCCCCTTGTCGGCCGCCAACCAACGCACCACCGAAGGCTCGATCGCCAGGCGGGCCTGATACAGGTCGGCGATACTAGTTCCTTGGGATTCAAGAACATAGCCAGCATAACGCGCGACGAGATCGACCGAGGGCTTGTGGACCTTGGCGCCTGTCCGCGATCCGCGAACCACTCGGATGAGACCTTCCGCCTCGAGAATGCGGAAGGCTTCGCGCAAGGTCGGACGCGAAATACCGAGGCTGTCCATCAGCTGGCCCTCGGGCGGCAGGGTATCCCCTTCGTCTAGTTCACCGCGCACGATCTGTGCCCGGATCTTGTTGGCCACGATCTCGCTCGTCTTGGGAACGTGAATGCGCTGCGCGTTGCCGAATTCGTCTGCCGTGCCAGTCAGCATGGTGCCCCTTCCCGGCGCGACCAATCGCGCCACCGGGCCCAACCTAGTAAACGTGGTGTGATAACTAAAGGGAAATTACGCGCTGCCTGCGCATTTATCCCCCGAAGGCCAGTCCCTCGTTGAGGGTCCACTTGCCGTTGGAGCCCCGAACCCAGCCTCCCGACGCCCAGGTCCCGCCATCCACGGGCAGCAGCACTCCGGTTACATAGCTTGCCTTGTTCGAGCAAAGGAAAACCGCGGCATCACCGCATTCGAGGTCAATGCCCTCGCGACCGAGCGGGATCAGCCGGTTCATTGCGTCGAGTTCCGCATCGCTGCGCTGGCGCCAGGACGAAGGATCGACCGGCCCTGCCCTGTTGCCCATCGTACCAGGCGAGATGGTGTGATCGGGCGCGATGCAGTTGACGCGGATTCGATGACCTGAAAGCTCAATTGCCATCGTCTTTGTAAAACTGACCATGCCTGCCTTGCAGGCCCCATAGACCGCAAAGTTAGGCGCCGCCCGGCTCGCCTCGATCGACGCGACGTTTAGAATCGCGCCGCCCCGCGCACCTCGGATCATGATCGGGGCTGCGGCGTGGGTAGCGGTCATCATGGAGACAAGATTGATTTCAATATGCCGCCGCCAACTGCGTTCACTTTGATCGAGAAACGGGCGGGAGGCAGTCCCACCGGCATTGTTGACGAGGATATCGAGGCGACCGAATTCAGCATCGCAAGCGTCAATGGCCCCACGCAGCGCGTCGCCGTCCATGACATCACCCGGCAAGGGCAACGCTTTGCGCCCGCGTTCCCGCACGCGATCGACAACCTCTGCGGCGCGTTCGGGAAAGATGTCGTATATCGCGATGTCCGCGCCAGCTTCTGCCATTTGCAATGCGATGGCGCGGCCGATGCCCGCACCACCACCGGTAACGAAGGCAACCTGACCGTCAAGGCAGCCATTATCAGTCATCAAGGCCCACCCCTATGACCGCGCCCGTGACATAGGCTGCGTAGTCGCTGAGCAGGTAGGCCGCCAGATTTCCCAATGTCGCGCCGGATTTATCGGTCAGGATGGTGTTGACCCGAATGCCATCGCGCGCCCATTCGACGCCCAATGTCTTGGTCAGGTTGCCGAGCGCTCCAGCGGCCGCTGCCTGATCGCTGCCGAGCGCCTGCTCTGGGGCGCCGACAAACAGCACCGCTCCACCCTTGCCGATTGCACGGCACGCCAAGGCAAAGTCCCTCGCCATACGGAACCGTTGGTCCAGTCCGGCATCGAGCGACGCGCGCCACTGGGCGTGGTTCATCTCATAGACCG
>JAJXVK010000095.1 GCA_021782155.1 Pseudomonadota bacterium | reverse complement strand
TCGAGCAGATCAACGAGGGCTTCGACAAGATGCGCGAAGGGCACACCGCGCGTTCGGTGATTGTGTTCGACCAGTAAGGATTGCCATGACCGACGCACCGATCAATGCCGAGGAAGCCTTCGTCGGCACCGTCGCGCCCGAAGGCGCGGACCAGCTCGACGAAGCGAAGCTGACCGCATGGTTCGAAGCCAACGTCGAAGGTTTCCGGGGACCGCTCGCCGTGCGCAAGTTCAAGGGCGGGCAGTCGAACCCGACCTACAAGATCGAGGCGCCGAGCGGCCCCTACGTTCTGCGCCGCAAGCCGTTCGGCCCGCTGCTGCCCTCGGCCCACGCGGTCGATCGCGAGTACAAGGTGCAGAAGGCGCTCAACGGCACGGACTTTCCGGTGGCGAAGCAATATGGCCTGTGCACCGACGAGGACGTGGTCGGTTCGTGGTTCTACGTGATGGGCATGGTCGACGGCCGCACGATCTGGAACGGGTCGATGCCCGAATCGAACCCGACCGAGCGCCGTGCCGTCTACAACGCGATGATCGACACGCTGGCGAAGCTCCACGCCGTGGATGTGGATGCTGTAGGGCTCACCGACTTCGGCAAGCCGGGCAACTATTTCGGGCGGCAGGTCCAGCGCTGGACCAAGCAGTACAAGCTCTCCGAGACCGAGCACATGGAGCCGATGGAGCGGCTGATCGAGTGGCTGCCCGCAACGCTCCCCGAACAGACGCGCACCAGCGTGGTCCACGGCGACTACCGCATCGACAACATGATCTTCGCCAAGGACCGCCCCGAAGTGCTCGCGGTGCTCGACTGGGAGCTTTCGACGCTGGGCGACCCGCTGGCCGACTTCACCTATGTCTGCATGGCCTGGGTGACCGAGAACGGCGGCCGCTCGGGCGTCCTGGACCTCGACCGCAAGGCGCTGGGCATTCCCGAGCTGGAAGAAGTGGTCGAACGCTATTGCGCCGCGACGGGCCGCGATGGGGTGCCCGACATGAACTGGTACTTCGCCTACAACTTCTTCCGCCTTGCCGGCATCATGCAGGGCATCAAGAAGCGGGTGATTGATGGCACGGCCAGTTCCGCCCACGCCAAGGCGATGTCCGAACGCGTGACCCCGCTGGCGGAACGGGCTTGGGAGTTCGCCAGGCTGGCGGGGGCCTGAGCCCTACTCCGCCGGCTGGACCTGCATCCCCCTCGGCCGCAGCGCCCTGCCCGCCTTGTGCATCCAGCGCGTGAGCGGGGCGTTGCGGGTCATCCACGCATGGTATTCGCGGTATCTGGCGTCTTCCGACAAGAGGTGCGCTTCCTCGGTCTTGGCGCGCCAGTAATAGGTCGCGCTGACCAGCGCCAGCGCAACGGTGTTGCGGATCGCGTCCGACAGCAAGTGCGTGGTGACGAGGAAGGGAAGCGTCTCGAGCCACCAGAACAGGTTCTTCGACAGATAGGCCGGGTGGCGCGTCCAGGCATAGGGTCCGTTGGTCAGCACACCGCGATAGGTGAGGTTGGAAAACCTGAGGCCAAACGCCACCGTCGCCCAGGCATAGATCGCGGTCAGCACCGTCATCGCGATCGCCCAGATCCACAGCAGCGCGGAATGCCCGTCGAGCCAGACGAACCATTGCTGCGTCGCCTGCTGGTAGAACAGCGGCCGGCCCGGCTCCATCAGCTGGAACGGCGGATAGCACATCAGCGCGGCGAGCCAGCCGGCAAGGAACGGGTTCGCGCTGCGGATCTGCGCATCCAATGGCTTCATCGTCAGCAGGTAGCCGACCATCGCGATCTGCACATCGACCGTGAACATCACGTCGATCAGCGCCGAGGACAGCACCACCGGGTTGCTGGCGATCCCCGTCCAGTCGCGGCGCACCACCGCTTCGAAGCCAAAGGGCAGGATCGAGACCATGAACGCGATCCAGAAGCCCTTGACCGCCCAGAGGCGCAAGTGGCGCTTTACTTCATCGGCGTCCCAGGCTTCGCGCCCGATCAGCATCGCGCCCATGTGCCAGGCCCCGTCGCGCGGCTCCACCAGCACGCGGTCGAGCCACAGCACATAGGGGATGGAGGCGACGAACAGCAGCGGCGCGGCGGCGGAAAGCACGTCCATCGCGAACAGGTAGCTGCCGTCCCAGTACCACCGCGCGAGCGCGTAGAACGCGGCGATCAGCGCCCATGTCGCCCACAGCCCGGCAAGCTTGGTGATCGACACCTCGATGACCTGCGAGCGCGGGCGCGGATTGTCCCAGTCGATGCCCGTCGAGGCGCGGCGGTGGACCTTCTCGACGAAGACCGACCAGAGCACCATCGGCGTGCCCGAGAATACCACCGCGGCCAGCGCCGCGTAGGGCCCGTCCATGATGTGGTGCGGCCCCGGCAACGCGAACGCGTCGGCGATCGCGCCCCAGTCGCGGCAGACGAGCAGCCAGAAGGCGAGCCCCGCCAGTCCCGCAAGGCCCACGCCCGCGGAGACGTCGCTTTGCGGCCGCGGATCGGCGGCAAGGTTCGGCGCGCTCATGGCGCATCGTGCTAAACGGGAAGGGTGAGGAAAACGTGAAGCGCGCCCGACTTGCGCGCTCCGCGGACGCACAAAGGGCCCGCACAGGCTTCCCCGTGCGGCCCCCCGCGTCAATCAGCCCGGTGCTTCCGGTGGATGTGGAAGCTGGGCCGAAAGATCAGAAGCTGGCGGTCAGCGAGACCACACCCACCGCCTTGGCGGCACGGTAGGTCTCGAACGGCGAAGGCGTGCCGGTGCCATCGTTGAACGGATTGGCCGCAGCATTCGCATGGCTGACATTGGTGCCGACCAGCGAGAAGTCGAGCGTCAGGTTCTTGTAGGCGACGCTCGCGCCGACCGAATAGTCGAGGTACTGCCTGGTGTAGTCGAACCCGCCACCGGTATGACCGAGGTGCGTGTGGATCGTGATCGGGGTGTTGGGAATACCTGCGCTCAGTTCGCCGTAAACGTAGGTGTTGGCCTTAACGACGTTCTTCTGGTCGGGGGCGACGTAGATGCCGGCCTTGGCGTTGAGCGGTCCCAGGCTGCCCGACAGGTTGCCGTAGATTTCATAGTAGTTGAGGCCGGTGGCGCCCGGATAGAGGTAGCCGTAAACGCCCACATCGACGGTCACGCCACTCTTGCCCAGCGCGTGGGTGTAGCCGCCGTAGACGTCGATTTCGGTCCCGCCGATGTTCACCGTGCTGTTGCCCGCGGTCGCGCTCGAACCCCAGGTGGCGATGTAGAAGCCCGGCTCGGTCGAAATGGTGATCGACCCCTGCACCGCCGGCTTGTTGTCCGACTGCGAGATACCGCGGAAGCGATACTGCGAGACGAGCGCCGCGCTGCCGGTGATCGTGACCGGGCTGGGGGGAGCAGTTTCATCTGCGAATGCCGGCGTGGCCGCCAGCAGCGTGCCGGCAAGGACGGAAGCGGCCGCAAGGGCCTTGATGGACGTACGCATGTCGAATTCCTTGTACTGGTTGACGCGTTCGTCCCGCCTGCGTTGCCCCCGGACCGCCTCGTTCGAGCGGGCGATCCTTGGAGCGACAGGCGAAGGCTGCCGAATCGTGCTGCACCGCACAAGAGAAAAATTTCGCCGTGTTACAGCTTCACGACGGCTTGTGTCTTTTAGGCATCAGCCATGCGCATCGGCTTGCCGGACGAGAAAGGCCGCCCCATATGGCTGATCGTAAATGGACCGAACCTGACCGACTCATGATCCGCCGCCTTCGCACGATGTTCGCGCCCGAGCCCGCGGCGCCGCAGCGGTCTGCCGAGGTTCCGGCGGGCCAGCGCGTCTATGCCGTGGGCGACATCCATGGCCGGCTGGACCTGTTCGAGCAGCTGATCGCCAAGATCGATGCCGACGATGCCGCGCGCGATCCGGCCGACACGACGGTGGTGCTGCTCGGCGACCTCGTCGACCGCGGCCCCGACAGCGCCGGCGTGATCGAACGCGCCCGGCGCTGGGCGCGCAAGCGCAAGCTGCGCTTCATTGGCGGCAATCACGAGGAGATGTTCCTCTCCGCGTTCGAGCGCGACGAGGCGCTGCGCCACTTTCTGCGCTATGGCGGCAAGGAGACGCTGCTCAGTTACCCCATCGACCCGCAGACCTACGAGCGCGCGACGCTCGAAGAGCTGCGCACGCTGATGCCGCTGATCGTCCCGGCAGAGCACATCCGGTTCATGGAGGACATGGAATCGCGCGTGCGGATCGGTGACTACCTGTTCGTCCACGCCGGCATCCGGCCGGGCGTGCCGGTCGATGAACAGCAGTGCGCGGACCTGCGCTGGATCCGCGGCGAGTTCCTCGACGATCAGCGCGACCACGGCTTCGTGGTAGTGCATGGACATACGATCACCGACGAGGTCGAGTCCCGCCCCAACCGCATCGGCATCGACACCGGCGCCTTCGCCTCGGACCGCCTCACCGCGATCGGCCTCGAAGCCATGGAGCGCTGGTTCCTGGATACGTTATGATTTTCCGCCAGTCGGGCGGGCCTGTCGCCTCGCTCTTCTGAGACTCTGGCGGAGCGGCACCGGCCGGCGAGGTCATCCGCCAGAATGACCGGACCACGCAATCAAAAACGCCAGGAGGCCTGTAAGCCGGGTTCTGTCTCGCGGACGGTATCCCTTCAGGAGAGACCGTATCCGCAAGGGCAGCCATTCCTCTCGGCCCTGCGTTGCCGCAGGGCTCCAGCAACCAACCCGGGCGGTCCGGCGCGAAACTCGCCTGCCCCGGTTGCCCGGGACGCGCCGCCCCTATTCGGTCTTGCTCCGGGTGGGGTTTGCCGTGCCGCTTCCGTTACCGGTCGCGCGGTGCGCTCTTGCCGCACCCTTTCACCTTTGCCTGCTCCGCGAGGGAGCATCGGCGGTCTGCTCTCTGTGGCACTTTCCCTGGGGTCACCCCCGGCGGGCGTTACCCGCCACCCTTGCTTCGTGGAGCCCGGACTTTCCTCGATACCTTGCGGGTAGCGCGGCTGCCCGGCCTCCTGGCGCGGCCGTCACCTAGCACGCCCGAGGTCGCGTTCCAACAGGAGCTCGAACAATAGCGCGCCGATCTGTCCGTCGATGATCCCGTCGATGCGGTGCGGACGCCAGCGCCGCTGGAAGGCGCGCACCGCGGCGGGGCCGTCGGAAATATCGTAGCCGAAGCGCTCGAGCGCGAGGTAGAACGCGCCGTCGTTGTCGAACACCAGCCGCATCGTCGGCCTGGGCTTGGCAAGCGCGAGCCGCAGCCTGCCCAGCAGGTCCCAGTCGAACATCTCGCCCGGGTCCTGCTTGCGCGCGGGCGCGATGTCCGAATGGCCGACCACGTTGGCGCGCGGCACGTCGTGGCGCTTGCATATGTCCGAGAGCAGCGGGACGAGCGCGTCCATCTGCGCGTCGGCGAACGGGCGATAGCCGAACTCGTGCCCCGGATTGACCAGCTCGATCCCCACGCTCGCCGAGTTCACGTCGGTCTCTCCGCGCCAGTACGACTTGCCGGCATGCCACGCGCGCTTTTCCTCGGGCACGAGTTGGGTGACCTGCCCGTCCTCGTCGATCATGTAGTGCGCCGAGACCTCGGCGGCCGGGTCGCACATCCGCGTGAGCGCCTCATCGGCGCTCTGCATGCCGGTGTAGTGGAGCACGACCATGTTCACGCCGCGCTTGCGCTCGTTCCAGTTCGGCGAGGGGACCTCGCGGTGAACCAGCCACTGGCGCATCGGCATGGCGCGGTCAGCCTTGCGGGAGCACCGCGCCCATAACCAGCGCGTCGGCGCCGAGCGCGTATTGCAGGCCGCCGCCCGCAGTGGCTGCCAGTTCGTGGAGCATCGCCGCGGGCGCGGTGCGGCTGGTGAGTTCGGCACTCTCGAGCTTGCCCTCGAGCGCGGCGCCCACCGCCGGGTCGAAGGCGATCCTGGCGCCGACCGCGCGAACCACGATCTCGCTGGTGTTGTCGCGGAACTCGGCCGCGATCTCGAGCACGCCGCCGCGCACCAGCGCCTCGATGCCGATGTTGGCGAGATTGAGCAGCGTCTTGATCGCGGGCTTGGGCAGGTCGGTGGTGCCGAGCGCCCACTTCAGCTCGATCCGCCCGTTGTTGCCGACCAGCGCCTCGATCAGCGCGCGTGCCTCGGACAGCGGCACCATGTCGCCGAAGCCGCCCGCCGCGCCGAACGCGAGCCGGAAGAACTTGAGCTTGTCCGCGCTCGTCTTCGCGCTCTGTTCGAGCAACTCGAAGCAGCGCTTGCGCATTTCCGGGTCCTTCTCGTCGGCGAGAAGTTCCAGCCCGTTCGACAGCGCGCCGACCGGGCTCAGCATGTCGTGGCACAGGCGCGAGCAGAGCAGGCTGGCGAAATCGAGCGAAGAAGAGGTCATGTCAGGCTTTCAATGGCGGAATTGCGTCGAAGTTGACGGAGTAGACGGTGTCCCGGGGACAAGTGCAGACCCTGCCCCGAGCCGCGCCGCCGGACCACCCGGAAAGCACCGCGCCAAGGCCCTGGCACGAAAAGGAGATCGGTTCGAGGTTCGCCACACCCATTGCCCGTCAGCCTTAGCTGGCAATGGGGGCGTAGGAAAGTGGGGGCGGGCGCGAGGATCGCCCGATCGGGAAGCAGGCCACCACCAGGCCACCACCAGGGCGCCGCGACGGCCGGCGGCTGGCCGCCGCAGCGGCGCAAGCCATCGAATGCCAGAAGAAAGGGGAGCCTCCGCTTGCGGGAAGCTCCCCCTGGTTGCCGCCCCATGCGGCGTTCGCATCGTGGCGGATCAGGCTGCCTTCTTGCAACTTTCCATGAATTTCTTGCGAGGCTTGCCGTGCAGCCCCTTGCTGTCGGCCGCCTTGCTGCAGGCGATCGACTTGGCGGTACGCGGCACCGCGGGCTTGCGGACCGTGGCGGCCTTCTTGACCGGCGCAGCGGTTGTCGCCGGCGCCGCGGTCGTGGCGGCGGAGGCGGCCGGGATGAGGGTTGCCGTGGCTGTAACGGCAAGAAGAGCACCAGCCAGTGTCGGGATGAGTTTCATCGCTATGTCGCTTTCGAGCTTGGCAATTGGCCGGAATACTCCAGCCTGATCGAATTAGACCAGCGAATCTAACCGGCATGTGTTGATTTGATTAAATTTTGGAATGGATTCCCGCGTTGGGCTGGCGGCATGACCGGACGCTCCTCATCCGCATCGATCCGATCGCAAAATGGCACGGGCTCCGCCAGACGGGGACACGCGGCGGCATATCCACGGGTTTGCCATTCCCAACCCGTCAGCCAGTGCCCGATCCGGGATGCCCCCCGTTTCAAACGTCGAGCGGACGAGGGCCGCGGTGACGAGCAGGGCAGCCCCTCGCCGCCGAGCGCGCAGCACCACCGCGCGGAGAACGAAAAATCGCCAATCCGGCTCGTGCGCGATCCGTTAACCTTATCTTATGCATAACTATGGATAACCGCTTGTACCGACCGCATAAACAGGCGGGAAAGTCCCATGTCCGTGCAAGATGACCCAGACGATCCCTTGATGCCCGGCCGCCCCGATGGCAGGCGCGATCCGCGCCGCGAGCTGGCGGCGGAAGCGGTCATCAAGAACGCCCGGCAGCTGCGCATCGGTGGCTCGCTGGTCGACATTTCCGAGCATGGCTGCAGGATCGAGATCCACGTCGGCACGGCGGAGCGCGACCAGATCGTCACGATCAGGCTCGGCAACATGGATTCGTGGGCGGGTGTGGTGCGCTGGTCGAACGGGAGCCAGGTCGGCATCGAGTTCATGACGCCGCTGCATTCGGCGGTCGTCGACCACCTCAGCCAGACCTACGCCGCCGTCGAAATCGTCTGACGCAGGTCAGGCCCTGCGCGCCGGCGCGCCTGGGCCCCGGTTCGGGCCGCCTCAATCCGCCAGTTCGGTCAGCCCCCCGGCCCCGTCGCGCCACCACGTCACCTCGCCCCGCGCGATGATCGCCCAGACGCGCCCGTCTCCGCTCGCCCGAGCGCGGTCGCGGTCCGATGGGCCGGCGCGCCCGTTCGGGTGCGAGTGGTAATAGCCCGCCAGCCGCCCCTTGCCCTTCCGCTCGGCCTTGTGCGCGGCGATCAGCGCGACGGGGTCGATCTCGAAGCTGTCGGTGGGCGTGGGCGAAACGTTGGCGCACGGCACGATCCGGGCGATGTCGCATGCCTCGCCGTCCACCTCGCCCGCCAAGAGCAGGCCGCAGCACTCAAGCGGATGCGCCTTGGCCGCCTCGGCGAGCAGCGCCGCGAGCGCCGATCTTGATACCCGTAAACCGCTTCCCATATGAACATGCATGGGGGGAAACAGCGCCATTCTGCAAGGCGTCTTGACCATTGGCGGACAGCGGCTCGACAAGGCACTGGCCGAGGCGAGCGGGCTTTCGCGCGAGCGCGTGAAGGCGCTGATGGAAGACGGACGGGTCGAAGTGGGGGGCAAGCCTGCCGCCCAGCCTTCGATGAAGCCCGACGCGGGGACCCCGTGGCGCATCGACGTGCCCGAGGCAGCCCCCGCCGAAGCCGTGGCGCAGGATATCCCCCTCAATGTCGTCTACGAAGACACCGACATGATCGTGGTCGACAAGCCCGCCGGACTCGTCGTCCATCCCGCTGCCGGAAACCTCGACGGCACGCTGGTCAACGCGCTGCTCCACCATTGCAAGGGCCAGCTTTCGGGCATCGGCGGCGTGGCGCGGCCGGGGATCGTCCATCGCATCGACAAGGACACCTCGGGGCTGCTGGTGGTCGCCAAGACCGACCCCGCGCACGAAGGTCTGGCGAAACAGTTCGCCGACCACTCGATCGAGCGCGCCTACCATGCCGTGTGCGGCGGACACCCCGCTCCGCCCGCGGGAACGGTAACCGGATCGATCGCCCGCTCGAATACCAACCGCAAGAAGATGGCGCTGGTCGAGGACGGACGCGGGAAACATGCGGTCACGCACTACAGGACGCTCGAGCGGCTGGACGGCGCTGCGCTGGTCGAATGCCGGCTCGAGACCGGGAGGACCCACCAGGTGCGGGTTCACCTTGCGTCAATCGGCCATCCGCTATTGGGGGATCCTGTCTATGGACGCACCCCTCCCCGGATTCGCCCGATCCTTGCGCGACTCGGCTTTCACCGGCAGGCTCTCCATGCCGCCGAGCTGGGCTTCCTTCATCCCGTGCGCGGCGAGCGCGTGCATTTTTCCAGCCCGACGCCCGTCGACATGAGGGAACTGATCGTCGAACTTGGGGGTTCAAGCTGAGCTTGGGGCGTTACAACGATTCAATGGTGGCCCTCCCGCAGGATGCTCATTAGAGGTCATGCATACAAGGGGCCGACTTACAGGAAGGAAATGTCCAGGTGAGTGAGCAACGCAAAACGGCAAGTCTGCCCGCACTGAACGGGGAGCAGAGCCTCAACCGCTACCTTGCGGAGATCCGCAAGTTCCCGGTGCTGACCAGCGAGCAGGAATACATGCTCGCCAAGCGCTACCAGGAGCACGAGGACCCGGAAGCGGCGGCGCAGCTCGTTACCAGCCACCTGCGGCTCGTGGCGAAGATCGCCATGGGCTATCGCGGCTATGGCCTGCCGGTCAGCGAGCTGATCAGCGAAGGCAACATCGGCCTGATGCAGGGCGTCAAGAAGTTCGATCCCGATCGCGGCTTCCGCCTCGCGACCTACGCGATGTGGTGGATCAAGGCCTCGATGCAGGAATTCATCCTGCGCAGCTGGAGCCTGGTGAAGATGGGCACCACCGCGGCGCAGAAGAAGCTGTTCTTCAACCTGCGGCGGATGAAGAAGAACCTCGAGGCCTTCGAGGACACCGACCTTCACCCCGACGACGTGACCAAGATCGCCACCGAGCTGGGCGTGCCCGAGCAGGAAGTGATCAACATGAACCGGCGCATGATGATGGGCGGCGATGCGTCGCTCAACGTCTCGCTGCGCGGCGACGAGGAAGGCTCGACCCAGTGGCAGGACTGGCTGACCGACGACCGTCCGCTGCAGGACGAAACCGTCGCCGAGGCCGAAGAAGCCCAGTGGCGCCACGACATGCTGGTCGAGGCGATGGAAAGCCTCAACGACCGAGAGAAGCATATCCTGACCGACCGCCGGCTGATCGACGAGCCCAAGACGCTCGAGGAACTGAGCCAGGTCTACAACGTCAGCCGCGAACGCGTGCGCCAGATCGAGGTGCGCGCCTTCGAGAAACTGCAGAAGGCGATGCAGCGCATCGACGGCGAGAAGCGGCTGGTCCCGGCGGTCTGACCGCCTCGCCGGACCGCACGGGAACCCGCGCCAAGCCGATTGGCGCGGGTTTTTGTTTGCGCTAGCCAACGCAACGATGTTCGACAGCCTCAAACCCTCGCGCCGCCGCCGATCCGCAAGCACGCGCGGCCCCCTCGCCCCCCTGTTCGTGTTCCTCGTCCGCCTCGGCGTGTGGTTCGTGGCGGTGAGTCTGGGGCTGGTGCTGGTCTACAAGTTCGTGCCCGTGCCGATCACCGCGACGATGGTTCTGAACGGCGATGGAATCACCAAGACGTGGAAGCCCCTGAGCGAGATCGACCGCGACATGGTCGATGCGGCGATCGCGGGAGAGGACGGCAAGTTCTGCGAGCACCATGGCTTCGACGCGGCTGCGATCGAGCAGGCGTGGAAGCGCAATCAGAGGGGCGGGCGCATCCGCGGCGGCTCGACGATCAGCCAGCAGACCGCCAAGAACGTGT
>JAJXVK010000094.1 GCA_021782155.1 Pseudomonadota bacterium | reverse complement strand
GCAGATACCACTCCCACTCGCGCGGCGCGCGCACGGCGGGGTCGAGGCACAGCAGGTCATAACTGATTGTGGTGCCGGTACGCGGCAGGCCGATCACAATCAGCGGATCGCCCACATCCTGCGCGGCAATCTCGGGATGCAGCTGGTCATCCTCGACGAAGTGCAGCCGCGTCGCCAACTGGCCGACGATGTTGTGTGTCGCCATGTGGCGCAATTGGTCATTCGGCCCCATCGCCTCGACCGCTGCGACCAAACGTTCGAAGCCTTCGCGCCAGCCGGTGTCCGGGCCGAAGTCGCTGAGCCCGGTCGCATCGCGCGCTGCTTGCTCAAGGCCCGGAACCGTCAGCGGTGCGCTCATGGCAAGTGCTGCTCCATCAGTTGCAGCAGGTCCGCATAGTGCGGCTGATGCACCAGCCCGCCGCCCGAGATCGAGATGTTCTCGCCGGTGATGTAGCGGCTTTCATCGGACGCGAGAAATGCCACCAGCGCGGCGATATCCTCGGGTGTCCCGAATTCGGGGGTCAGCACGTGGCGCTTAATGATTTCCTTGAGCCCCGGCGCGGTCTTGTCGAGCGCCTCGGTCAGCACCACGCCGGGGGCGACCGAGTTGCAGCGGATGTTCTGCCGCCCGTGCTGGGTTGCGATGTACTTGGTCATGGTGATGATCGCGCCCTTCGACGCGCCATAGGCGATCCGCGCCAGGTCCCCGGCGGTGCCGCTGTTCGAGGCAGTGTTGACGATAGAACCGCCGCCGCCCTTCACCATGTGCGGGATCGCGTATTTGCACCCCAGCAGATAGCCGCGAAGGTTGATGTCGATGACCTCGTCCCAGATCGCGATGGGAATGGTCACGGCATCGGTATCGAGCGGATGCTTGGCCGGGTCGGTCATCGCCGCATTGTTGTGCAGCACGTCGAGCCGCCCGAAGTGCCCCACCGTCTGCTCGACCATCGCTTCGACCGAGGCAGGATCGGCGGCATCGAACTGCACTGCTAGCGCCGCATCGCCCAGCGGCCCGGCGACCGCCCGGGCCGCATCGGGGAAAAAGTCGGCCACGGCGACTTTCGCGCCTTCGGCCACGAAGCGGCGCACGACCGCCGAACCGATCCCGCCGCCGCCGCCGGTAACGATCGCGACCTTGCCTGAAAGTCGGCCCATGTCCCTCATCCTCCGGTAAACTGTTTGGTGAATTCGACGAATCCGACGAGCCGCGCCTTGCGATCCGCCTGCACTTGCGGCTGCTTTTCCTGGCCCGGACCGTCGGGCACGATCTGCAAGGGTTCCCCGGCAAGCAGCCCGGCGAGCGCGTTGTGCGCGACGTCGGCAGGATCGTAGACGTCGGAAACGTCGAAGCCCTCGGGCACCATGCGCAGTAATGTGGGCGTGCGCATGATCGGCGCGGCAATGCCGATGATATCGATCCCGCGCTCGTGATATTCGGCCCATAGCGATTCGGCGAAATTGATCTCGAAACCCTTGGTCGCCGAATACAGCGCCAGATTTGGCTGTCCGCCCAGCCCCGCACCCGAGGCCATGATCACGATCCCGCCCCTGCCACGCGCGACGAAGTGCTTACCGAAGCCGTTGGCGGCATCGATCAGCGTCGAGATGTTCATCCGCACCAGACGGTGCGCGGCGGCGGTGCCGTCCTCGAAGAAGCTGGCGAAGCCGTCTGCCCCGGCGTTGGAGACATAGAGCCCGACATCCAGCCCCGCTGCGACCTCCACGATGCGCAGACCGGCACCCTCCTCGGCCAGGTCCTGCACCACAGCGCGATAATTGATACCGTGCTCAACTTTCAGCGCCTCGCCGAGCGCTTGCAGCGCGTCCCGCCGGCGCGAAATCAGTACGAGGTTGATGCCCATGACCGCGAGTTCGCGAGCATAGCATTCTCCTGTGCCTTCCGAAGCACCGGCGATCACCGCCCACGGCCCGTAGCGTTCGCGAAACGCCGCTGCGTCAAGTGCCAGCCGCGGGAGTTCGCGCATGGTCAGGCGTCCTTTTTCATCGCCGCGACGCGCGCCTTGGCGGCCTCGATCCCGCGAAACAGTGCGGTGCAGTTCCCCGCCCCCGCATAGAACAGCAGGAACAGCGGAATCTGGTCGAGTTGCTCGTCGGTGAATTCGCCGTTGATCAAAGCCCCGGTCATCTGGATTTCGACAAGATCCTGCCGGCCCAGCATCGCCGTCGCCCCCAGCACCATCAGTCGTTTATCGCGGATGGTGAAGGCCTCGTTCCCCCAGAGATTGGCGAACTGGTTGCCGACGATCTCCTGATTGAACGGCGTATCCTTGAACGGGACGACCATCGCCGATGTGCCCGGCCCGTAAACCGCATCGAACACTTCAAGTCCCTTGGCCCAATTCTCTTCATTCATCGCATGTCTCCCGATTTATTGGCGTCAGTCGGCAATCGGCTGACCAAGAGGATATTCAAGCCCCGCAGTGGATACCGCATTCGCCTTGACCACTTCGATCATCGGCAATCGCACGCCAAAGCGGGCCGCCTCGGCAATGGCGACATCCAGATCCTTGATCATCAGCATCTGGAAATATTCCCGCATCCGGGTCTCGTGAGGATTTCCCTCAGGATCAGGGCGCTTCACCATTGCCAGCGCGCCTTCCAGGCCACCGCCCGCGTTGGGATCGCCCGCCAGCGCCATGGTCAGCTGATCGAGATCGACGCCATAGTTGCGGGCGATGACGGCGCCCTCATATCCCGCGCGCATGCAGCCGAAATAGGTCGTGTTGCGCGCGATCTTTGCCGCCATGCCCGCGCCGGGGCCTCCCATATGGATAACCTGCTGGGCGAACCCGTCGAATATCGGCTTGGCCGTGGCAAGGTCGGCCGCGCTGCCACCCGTCAAGCAGATCAGGCCGTTCTGGCCGGACTTGGGCCCGTTGGTGACGCCGCAATCGATCAGCGTGACACCGGCATCGGCGCACAGCTTCTGTGCGGTTTCCAGATCCGCCATGGCAATCGTCGAAAGCAGAATCACCGTCTGCCCCGGCTTGTTAGCGGCAAGAATGCCGTCCAGCCCGGACAGCACGGCGATGGTCTGGGCGCCATTGAGCACGGCGATCAGCACGCAATCGGACGCCGCCGCCAGCTCGCGCGGGCTGGCCGACATCGGCGGCGCTCCGGGTACGCCGGCCGCGGCTTCCGCGCGCACGTCATAGATCGCCGACAACTGGCCGGACCGTTCGAGGCACTGGGCGACCCCGCTGCCAATGCCGCCCAGTCCGATAACTCCACCCGTGCGCATTTCCGTCTTCCCTTTCGCAGGCCGCGGCCTTCCTAGTCGACCAGCAGGGCGCCGATGCGGCGCTGGACAGCGCCGTCCAGCCCCGCCGCGAGAAAATAGCCCCGCACATCGGTCCACTTGCGGGCAAGCTCGTCCCATGCCGCTTCCAGATAATCCTCGCGCACGCCGATCAGCGCATCGACCTGACCCGCGCTGGGCATGAATCCGAACGTCGAGAGCAATCCCGCCTCGAGGTCATCGCTTCGCTTCAGGTTATCGCTGAACACGGTGGAGCGCATGTAATCCCGCACGATGGCATCGCGCGACACTCCGGCAAGTTCGAGCAACAGGGCAATCGCCACTCCGGTGCGGTCCTTGCCGGCCGTGCAGTTGAGCAAGACCGGCACGCCGCGCCCGAGCAGCGCATCGGCGATCGCGGGCCAGTGCGGCAGCAGCGCGCCGACGATCTCGCGGTAGGTTTCGGCCATCGTCGAAATCGCGATTTCAGGCTCGGGCCCAATGCGCAACCGTTCGCGCCCATCGTTTCCGAACACGCGCAGGTCAGCATCCACGTCGAACCCCAGCCAGCGGCAATCCGGCCCTTGCCAGTCATGCGGTGCTTCCTCGCGCTCCAGCGCCGAGCGCAAGTCGATGATCGACCGAATTCCCAACCCACGCAGCGCCGCCAGCTGGCCGGGTGCGAAATTTCGCGGGCCTTCGCTGCGGTAGAGGACGCCGCTGCGCGTGCGGCCACCGCCTGCGGCCAATCCGCCGATGTCGCGGAAATTGAGATTGTCGGCGGGCATGTCGTTCAGCGTGCCGGATAGACCGGGATGGCGGCGGCAAGCTGGCCGTAGAATTCGGTATCGAACCACACATGCTCGACGTAGTGGCCGAGCGAGTGGCGCTCGTCGGTGTAGGCAAAACGCATCAGGTCGGCGAGGCCGCCGGTCCAGACCACCGGATGCATCGCCGGATCGAGCGAAGCCATGTGCGCCTCGAAGTCGGCCAGCGCGCCCTCTACGCGCATCGCCACGTGGTGGAAGCACAGACCGAAGCTGCCGTCAGAGGGCAGCGGTCCGGCGTGGAGCGGAGCGCTACCGTTGAGCGGCTCGATCAGCTCGATCTCGGTTCCGCCGACGTTGGCGAGCGCAATCCTGAGCTGGAAGGGGTGCGAGGATTCGAGACCCGGCATATCGTTGGTGAACACATGGAACGCCGGCACGTCGAACCGGTCGCGCCAGATCGCCAGCGCGCGATCGAGATCGGTGGTGACATAGGCGTTCTGGCTGTGGCGGGCCTTGGGGCGCGGAAACATGGTCGAGGTCCTCAGTTCTTCGCGATCTTGCCGCCATCGACGATCAGCGTGTCGCCGGTGTGGTAGCGCGACAGGTCGCTCGCGAGATAGACGACCGCGCCCCACAGGTCGTCGGGCTGGCCCGCCCGCGGGATTGGGGCCTTTTGCGCGACCGCGTCGGCAATCATCCGGCCCACTTCCGGATCCGCCATCGTCATCTCGGTGATGATGAAACCCGGCGCGATCACGTTGCAGCGGATGCCGTGCGGCCCCAGTTCCGCCGCGATGCCCTTGGCCAGCGAATTGAGCGCGCCCTTGGCGGCGCCGTAATGCGTCATCGTTGGCACGCCCTGGAAGATCGAGCCGCTGCCGCACAAGATCAGCGAGCCGCCCTCGCCGCGCTCGACCATGTGCCGGGCGACTTCGCGCAGGGTGAAGACGACGCCGTGCTGGTTGACATCGATGAGGCCGTGATACGTCGCCGCGTCCATCTCGATGAACGGCTTCTGGCTGGCGATCCCGGCATTGGCGACGACGGCATCGATCTTGCCCATTGCCGCCAGTGCGTCGGCCACTCCGGCGACGATCGCGGCTTCGTCGGACACGTCGACCGACTGGGTATGGACCTTGCCCCCGAAAGCGCGCAGCCTCTCTGCCGCGCGTTCGTTGGCGTCGGCGCGGCGCCCCCAGATCACAAGGTCGCTGCCAGCGCGCGCCAGCCCTTCGGCGAAACCGAAGCCCAATCCCGAACTCGCGCCGGTAACGAGCGCAACCTTTCCGGTCAGGTCAAACAGATTCTGGGCCATTGCGCGCGGACATCCTCAGGTTGGACGATTGTCGTCGACCGTTGGCTAATCCCCCCGCCGATGAAGTCCGCATATCTTTTGGTAGGGCAAGGTTCGTATTTATGTCTCTCTAGCTCCCGCGGCAACCTGGGAGCGGAACGATGGCGCAAGGCGGACCAAAGGGCGAAGTGTTCGACATCGTCGACATGCGCGCTCCGGTGTTGACCGACGAGCAGAAGGCGGTGCTGGCCGGGGCCGCGCAGGCGCGCTTCGATTTCTCCGCCGAGGCGATTCTCGGCGCGGCCCAGGCGCAGACCGGACTCGGTGATTTCGGCGCGATGGACTTTGTCGAGCGGCTCGAACTGTGGTGCCAATGCGTCAGAGATGACGCTTTCCTAAGCCCGGTCAGCCACGCGGCGCTGTGGACTATGTTCCTGCGCTATGCCAGCGACCGGTTGCGGGTGGAGGACATCTGCAAGCGCCATCCGGAGATCCTCGACATCGTCATCGACCGGCCGATCATCGTCGCCGGACCGCCACGTTCGGGCACCACCCACCTCCTCGGACTTCTCTCCGCCGACAAGCGGCTGCGTTCGCTGCCCTGGTGGGAAGCCGTCGCGCCGGTCCCGACCGAGGCCGACGCACCGTCCGCCGGCGATCCCAATCCGCGCTGGACCAAGGCGCAGGCGGGATGGGAACAGCAGCAAGCGATCCTGCCCATGATGAGCTACATGCACGAATTCTCGCCCGACCATGTCAGCGAGGACATCGAGCTGCAAGCGCTCGATTTTTCGTCCTACCTGCTCGAGTGGCTGGCACTGGTTCCCAGGTGGCGCGACTACTACCTCAGCCATGACCAGAGCGGCACCTACGCCTACCTCAAGAAGGGCCTGCAGGTGCTGACCTTCCTCAAAGGGCCGAACCGCTGGGTCATCAAATGCCCGCAGCACATGGAGCAGCTTCCGGCGCTGCGCGCAACCTTTCCTGACGCAACGTACGTCATCACGCATCGCGACCCGGTCGCCTCAATTCGCTCGACGCTGTCGATGTGGCTCTATGCCTCGCGCGTCCTGCGGACCAAGAGCGATCCGGAGGAACCGAAGGGCTACTGGATCGACCGCTACCGCGTGCTTCTGGAACGGTGCGTGCGCGATCGCCACCTGCTCCCGCCCGACCAGACCGTGGACGTCTATTTTCACCAGTGGATCAAGGATCCCGACGTCATCCTTGGCGAAATCTACGCCAAGGCGGGTCTCCCGCTCGACGCGGAAACGCTGGCGACGCTGCACCGATATCACGCCGACCATGACCCGGGGGCCAAGGGCCGGGTGGTGTTCAACCTCGAGCGCGATTTCGGCATTACCGCTGAGGACATCCGCAAGCATTTCGGTTTCTACTTCGATCACTTCGCCGTCGAACGCGAAGTGAAATAGCCCTCCAAGGAGACAAATCGTGACCACAATCAACGTGATCAGCCGCGATGGCAGCAGCCGGGCGATCGAGGCCGAGGTCGGCCATTCGCTCATGGAGGCGATCCGGGACAACGGCTTCGATGAACTCTTGGCGCTGTGCGGCGGCTGCTGTTCGTGCGCTACCTGCCATGTGATTGTCGACGATGCCGCTTTGTCGAAATTGCCGCCGATGAGCGACGACGAGAACGACCTGCTCGAAAGCTCCGATCACCGGACCGGCAACAGCCGCCTGTCTTGCCAGGTGCCGGTGACCCCGGAGCTCGACGGCATGACCGTGACCATCGCCGCGGAGGACTGACCATGAGCGCGCTTGCCGAGGTTCTGGCCTTCTTCGATGAATGGAGGCCGTCCCTCGCCGACATGCTGGCCTCTATGGAACGGCGCTTCACCGACAGCACCGTGTGGGAAAACGTCGGCGTCTCGCGCACTGTCGGCTTTGCCGAGGCCAAGGACTTCATGGACGCCTTCGCAAAGATGAAGCCGATCGAACGAGGCGAGGTGATCGTTCATCTGTCTGCCCAAGTCGGCAACGTAGTGTTCACCGAGCGCACCGACAATTTCTATGACAAGGACGGAAACCAGATCATCTCGATCAGGCTGATGGGCGTGTTCGAAATGGACGGGCCGAAGATCGTCGCCTGGCGCGACTATTTCGATACAGCAAAGGGATTCTGACCGTGCTGGAGGGCAAGAAGGTCTGGGCGGAACTGCCGGTGTTGCCCGCGACCGAGCTCGTGCCCCTGGTTCAGGGCTGGGAAGCAGCCGGGATCGAAGGCGTCTGGGCGCCGCAGATCTTCGGCGCGCCCTTCACCACGCTGGCGGCTGCGGCTGCGGTCACGAAGCGCATCAAGCTGGGCACCGGCATTGCCCTCGCCTTCACGCGAAGCCCGCTTGAAACCGCGTGCAGCGCGATCGACCTAGATCACATCAGCGACGGCCGAGCCGTGCTCGGGCTCGGCTCGAGCGCCGAAAGCCAGATCGCAGGCAGTTTCGGCATGGCTTATGGCAAGCCGCTGGCGCATATGCGCGAAGTGGTGGGCCAGGTTCGCGAGGTGATCGCGCGCGGCCACACCGGCGAACTGGGTCGTCTCGGGGGTGAGTACCACACGCTCGACCTGTCGCGCTTCCGGCTGGTGCGCCCCGCACGCCGCAGCGCCATACCGGTCTACCTGCCCGCCGTGTTCGAGAAGGCCTGCGAGCAGGCCGGCGCGATTGCCGACGGCATGCTGGGCCATCCCCTGTGGACCTCACGTTGGCTGCGCGACCGGGTGGGTCAGTCGCTCAAGGCCGGGCTCGAAAAGTCGGGACGGAGCCGCGAGATGTTCGACGTCAACCTGATGATCTTCACCGTCATCAACCACGATCGCACGGAAGCGATCGCGGATGCCCGCGCCAACATCGCCTTCTACACCCAGTCGCCGCAGTACCTTCGATATTTCACCGAGATCGGCTTCGGCAGCGAAGCGCGGGCGATCCAGGCCGCCTTTGCGGCGCAGGACTATGCCGCCATGGCGCGCGCCTGCCCGGACGAGATGGTCTGTGCGATCACAGTGCTAGGTTCGGCGGACAACGTCCGCGCGCAAGTGGCCGAGCGCGCCGTCCACGCGGATTCGATCACTCCGGTCGTGCCGCAATTCGGCATCGAGCCGGAAAAGGCGGCGGTCTATCGCCAGCGGATCGGAGACCTGTTCTACCAGTGAAGAGCGCACTCTGCCGTGGTGGCTTTGGCAGAATGCGGATCGGCGGCAACAGCCGAAACTGGCTGATCGCGGCCTAGCGCGCCATCGCCGCTCTGTTCTTTCAAGCGAGAAGTCCTGCGATCAGGAATTCGGCCATGACATCGGCGTGCGCAACCAGATCGAGCTTCGTGCCGCTCGCGAACCCGGATTCGGGCGCCAGCCTTTCATGCATCGGACCCAACGCAAAGTACGAGCCAACCCCGTGGACCAGCAGCGCCAGCAATGCACCCGAACCGATCGACGCCACCGGCCGCTCGCGCGAAACATCTGCCAGCAACGCTTCAAGGCGTTGCTGGAACGGCCGGACAAAACGAGTGGTCAGATAGTCGAGACGCCAGCTCTGCTTGCGCCCCTCGAGCTGGCTGACCGCGACAATATCGGAATTCACGATCGTCCAACGGCAGAAGCGATGGATCAGGTCGCGCAAGCGGTCTTCGGGTCCGTTGCCAGCCGAAAACGCAACTTCGACGTCGCGCGCCGCTTCCACCAGGCGCCAGTCCACCGCCGCCTTCCATAGCTCCGACTTGCGGCCGAAACGGACGTTGAGAAGATTGTGGCTGACGCCCAGCTCGCGCGCCATCGCGCGCATCGTCGAGGCATCGTAGCCGTAGGTTGCAAACGCCCTGAACGCAGCCCGCAACAGCCGCGCTTCGTCGATCGGCTCGTCGGTGCCCGCCTTTGGCCGCCCGCGCTTGCGCCCGCGAGCCAGAGCCGGCCGGCCTTGCTTGGCTGTCAAGGGTCCACGTGTTGCCACGGATCGTGGTTTGACAATTAAATTGTCATCTGTCAATTAAATTGTCAAAGTCCAGACGAGGAATGATTCGCAATGGCGAGGGATATCTGGTGGGCTGCGGCCCTTTCCGAGGAGGTGACCTCGGACAAACCGATCAATGTCGATGTCGGCGACCAGTCCGTCGTCCTGTGGCGCGACCACGAGGGCATCGTCCGCGCGCTGGAAGACCGCTGCCCGCACCGCCGCGCGCCCTTGTCGCTGGGCTGCGTGCTGGCCAACGGCATGATTCAGTGCGGCTATCACGGCTGGACCTTCGATGGCGCGACCGGCCGTCTCAAGGACATCCCCAATCTTAAGAGTGAGACTAGGTTCCCGCCGGTCTACCGCGCGACCGCGTTCGCCGTTGCCGAAAGCGGTGGTTTCGTTCGGGTCTGCCTTGATGCCAAGGCCGCGCTGCCCGCCGCGCCAACCGAAGCGCTGCCGCTCTCGGGCGCAGTCGACGTCGCACTGGCGCACGAGCACTATGTCGCCGCGCTGTTCGACGATCCGGCGCTGGTGCTGGCGATCCGCGGGGTGCGCTTCACCCCTTACTTGCTCGCCGAGCTGGCGCAGCATGGAGGGCGGCTGACGCTCGAGCGGTCGTGTCAGTGGGCGGGGCCGCACTGGCCTTCGCCGTTCAGCTCCGAATTCCCGCTCTCGCTGCGCATCTCGACCGACCCTGTCACCGGCGAAAGCAACCTGCTGCTGCGCAACGGCGCCTTGACCCCCTTGCTCGAAGTCACGCTCGCACCGGTTCCTGCCGCAAGAGGGGTTACGCAGGTCCGCTGGCGGGCAAAGCTCGCGCCGAGCCGACCGGGCCTGATGGCGAAAGGAATGGGCATGGGCGGGCCTGTGCGGGTGTTGCCGGCGATCGACGGCGCAGCGCTGCGCAAGCTCAACCCGTCCGCCTCGATCCACGCCGCCGCCCTTCGCGCCGAAATCGCGGCGGCTGATACCCAGGCCTCTGCGGCCTGACAAGGACAGGAGAGGGACATGCTCGACGTCAAGGACACATCATCCGCCGATGCCATCGACGATCCGGTATCCGGCGATCCCCGCGCGTTCGCCGCCCGGGTCAACGCCTGGGTGCCGCACGACATCGTGCTGAAGGACGCATGGTTTCCGCTCGCTCACAGCTTTGCGGTGACGACTAGGCCGGTGCGCCGCGCAATCTACTCACAGCCCTATTTCCTGTGGCGCGAACATGGCAGGGCCGTGGCCAGTGAGTTCCACCCCGCCGAAGCGCTTTCGGGAACCAAGAGCGCGTATTCGGACGCCGCCGGGTGCTATCCCGTGATCGAGAAGTACGGCTATGTGTGGTGCTGGTTCGGGAACCCGGCCAATACCGCTCCAGAGCACGTGCCTTCGATCCCCTACCTGCCCGAACAGGGCGGCCT
>JAJXVK010000093.1 GCA_021782155.1 Pseudomonadota bacterium | reverse complement strand
GCCCAGCCATCCGGCGATGACGTCGGTCGGATAGTGGACCCCCAGCCAGATCCGGCTCAGCGCGACCAGCATCGACAGCGCAACCGCGCCGCCGATCAATCCGCGCCGCACGCCGGTACGCTCGCTCAGGGCGGCGAAGGCCAGTGCCATCGCGATGTAGATCGCCGCGGAATTGAAGCTGTGGCCGCTGGGGAAGCTCATCCCGCTGGCCTGCGCGAGGTGCGGCACCAGTTGCGGGCGCGGGCGGGCGACGGTGATCTTGATCAGCCAGTCCACTACCCACGCACCGATCACCGTGCCCGCGAACAGCATCGCTTCGCGCCGCATACGCAGGAACAGCAGCACCGCGGCGGCGACAAGCGCGAGCAGGTTGCGCAGCGGAACACCGCCCAGCAGCGAGATATCGCGCACCGCCTCAGACAGCCACGCCGGTCCGGGCGGCATCAGGCCGGGCCCCGTGCGCCAGAGCAGCAGCCCCGCTTCGTCGAAATGGCGTGCCGCGCCGGTGAAGACGGTCAACGCAACGATCGCGAAAGCCGCCCAGCACAGCACGGCCCCGGCCAGCGCTCGGCGCGGAGCGATGCGGTTTGCAGCGAGGGCGCGGGGCGCAGGCGTGGCCATCACAATCCGCAACTCTAGTGCTGTGCGCGTGTTCCGGCTAGCACGCACGCAACGACTGGAGGACATCCGCTTTGCCATCACCGCAGATCGTCTGGTTCCGCCGCGACCTGCGCCTCGCCGACCAGGCAGCGCTGGCGGCTGCCTGCCAGGGCGGCGGGCCGGTGATCCCGGTCTATGTGCTCGATGACGAAACGCCCAGGCATCGCTGCATGGGCGGCGCCTCGCGCTGGTGGCTGTACCACAGCCTGGAGAGCCTCGATGCGTCGCTGCGCGTCATGGGTTCGCGGCTCGTGCTGCGGAAGGGCAAGGCGGACGAAGTCCTGGCACGGCTCGCTGCGGAGACCGGCGCGACCGCGGTCCATGCGCTGCGCCACTACGAGCCATGGTGGCGCAATGCCGAGCGGACGCTGGCAAGGCAGGTCGATCTGCGCCTCCACGACGGCAACTACCTCGCGCCGCCGGGCAGCGTGACGACCGGCTCCGGTGCGCCCTACAAGATCTACACCCCGTTCTGGCGCGCGCTCAAGGAACGCATGCCGCCGCCCGAATCGCAACGTGCTCCGGCGCATATTCCCGCGCCGGAAAACTGGCCGGACAGCGATTCGCTGAGCGATTGGGGCCTCCTGCCGACCCGCCCCGACTGGGCCGGCGGCTTGCGCGAGCAATGGCAGCCGGGCGAGGCCGGGGCACGCGAGCGGCTGGACGCGTTTGCCGGGCGCGCCGCGCGCTACGAGGAGCGGCGCAACCTGCCGTCGCTCGAAGGCACCTCGCGCCTCTCCCCGCACCTGCATTTCGGCGAGATCTCGCCCGCTGCCATATGGCACGCCACGGCTTCGGCGGGCAGCTCGGTCGACACCTTCCTTGGGGAGCTGGGATGGCGCGACTACGCGCAGAACGTGATCCTGCAATTCCCCGAATACGGCGGCCGGTCGGCGCGCGATCCCTTTGGCGACTTTCCGTGGCGCAACGGCGAGGAGGCCGATGCCGACGTCGCCGCCTGGCGCGAAGGCCGCACCGGCTACCCGATCGTCGATGCCGGGATGCGCCAGCTCTGGCGCACCGGCTGGATGCATAATCGCGTGCGCATGATCGCGGCGAGCTTCCTGGTAAAGCACCTGCTGGTCGACTGGCGCGTGGGCGAACAGTGGTTCTGGGACACGTTGGTCGATGCCGATTATGCCAGCAACGCGGTCAACTGGCAGTGGGTGGCCGGGACTGGCGTCGATTCGAACATGTTCGTGCGGATCATGTCTCCTCTCGGCCAGTCGGAGAAATTCGACGCCGCCGGCTATATTCGCCATTGGGTGCCCGAACTGGCGCACCTGCCCGATGTCGCGATCCACGATCCGCCGCTGCCGGTGAAAGGCTATCCGGCGAAGCTTGTCGGCCATCGCGAGGCGCGCGGGCGGGCACTGGCTGCATGGGAAACGGCGAAGTCCGTTGCCGGGGATTGAACCGCCGCCGCCGTTGCCCTCGGCTGCGCTTCGGCGCATAGTTATGTCATGAATGCGCAGATGCCGGGGAGGGGCGGGCACCTGGTCCGCGGGGGACGCCTTGCGCGGTCGCGCGGGGGATGGCTTGCGCGGCTCGTGGCTGGGTCCTTCCAGCGCACGCTCGACCGGATCGACAAGGGCCTCGATGCCGGGATGCTCGAGGTGCGCCTGCCCGACGGTTCGATGCGAATTCTCGGTGGCCGCGGACCGGGTCCGGCAGCCGAAATCGACATGAAGGACTGGCGCGCGCTGGTGCGGATGGCCACAAGTGGCTCGGTCGGCAGCTACGAGGGCTGGGAAGCAGGAGACTGGGACAGCCCCGACCCGATGCAGATATTCGCGCTGTTCATGCGCAACGCCGCATCGCTTGGGCGCGAGGCGCGGGCCAAGGGGCCCTGGCGCTGGGCATCGAGGATGCTCCATGCCGCGCGCCGCAACAGCCGCGCGGGCGCAAGGAGCAACATCGCCGCGCACTACGATCTCGGCAACGACTTCTATTCCCGCTGGCTCGACCCGACGATGAGCTATTCGAGCGCGCGATGGGAAGGTCTGGCAGACGACGCCTCGATGGAGCGTGCGCAGACCAACAAGGTCGAGATGATCGGCGACCGGCTCAACCTGAAACGCGGAGACCGCGTGCTCGAAATCGGATGCGGCTGGGGGTACCTCGCTCGCCATATCGCCGATCGGCACGGCGTGGAGGTTACCGCGATCAGCCTTTCCGACAACCAGCTGGCCTGGGCGCGGGAGAAGCAGGTTAGCTGCGGTCCGACCTCGGTCGATTTCCGCCACCAGGATTATCGCGACGTGGAAGGGCAATTCGACGCCATCGCCAGCGTCGAGATGGTCGAAGCGGTGGGGCGCGAGTACTGGGACGATTTCGTCCGCTGCCTGGCGCGCAACCTCAAGCCGGGCGGCCGCGCGGTGATCCAGTACATCGCGATCCGCGAGGAACTGTTCGCCGACTACGCGGCAGGGGCCGACTTCATCCAGACCTACGTCTTTCCTGGCGGAATGCTGATGAGCGAACGCGCGTTCAAAGGCCTTGCCGTCCAGCACGGGCTGATCTGGCGGGACCGCGACTGCTTCGGGCCAGACTATGCGCGAACGCTGGCCGAATGGCGCAAGGCCTTCGACGCGGCAGTCGACGCCGGCACGCTTCCCGCCGGCTTCGACGAGCGCTTCGTGCGGCTGTGGCGCTTTTACCTGATGTATTGCGAAGGTGGTTTCCGCGGCGGCGGCATCGATGTGTGTCAGGTCACTCTCGAAAAGGCGTGACCCGGATCAAACGTCAGCGCGGACGATAGACCCCGTCGCCGCGATAGCGCGCGAGGATGTTGTCGTGGACGATGGGGCTCAGCAGGCTCGCGAAGGCGCAGCCGACCAGGCCGCCCTCCCACCAGACTATCTCGGCCTGCAGCGCCTCGAGTCCCGGCAGAGTGAGCCAGCAAAGATTGCCGGCGAACATGCGGCTGTGCGCCGTGGCCGAGAAACCGCCCAGCGAGAGGTCGTGGACCACAGTCTGGAAGCTGCGGCCGCCCGAGGGGCGCAGCGCCGCCGGAATGCTCAGCTTGAAGCGCGGTGCGCAACGATCTTCCTGCGCTGCAACCTCGTACAGATTTCGGCCCGTCGTGGTGTTCATCGCCCAATTCCCGAACACTGTGCGCCCCTGCGCGACATGAAGTGGGTGCCGCCCGGTCAGGCGGTCCTTGGGCAAGAATAACGGTTCGACATTACCGCAAGGCTATGGGGTTTGGTTAATCGATTCGCGGTAAGGGCTGTCAAACCGTTCACTACAAAGGGAAACCAAGCGATCCGCGACCACCTCTGGCGGCTTGACCGTCAAGGGGTCTTCGCCCGGATAGGCGCGCCGGCGCATCTCGGTGCGCGTGGCGCCGGGATTGACGATGGCGACCCGGATATCGGAGATCGCGCGAACCTCCTGAGCGTAGGCGTCGAGCAGCACTTCCATCGCCGCCTTCGACGCGCCGTAGGCCGCCCAATAGGCGCGCGGCGCGGTGGCGACGGTGCTGGTCATGCCGATCACGCGCGCGTCCTTGCTGCGCTTGAGCATGGCATCGAAGTTCGCCAGCAACGCCTGCGTCGCCAGCACGTTCAGCGTCAGCGTCTTGTTGAAATCCTTGGTGTCGATCTGCCAGGTCGGCATCAGAGGCGAGAATGCGGCGGCGTTTATCACCAGGATGTCGAGCGCCTGCCAGCGCTGGCCCAGCGCAGTGGCCAGGCGGGCGATCCCGTCTGGTTCGGACAGGTCGACGGGCGCGATCGTGGCGTGGCCGCCGGCGTCGAAGATCGCCTGCTCGACCGCTTCGAGGTCCTTGGCGCTCCGCGCGGTCAGCACGACATGCGCGCCCGCCGCGGCCATCGCCCTGGCCGTCGCCGCGCCAATGCCCCGGCTCGCTCCGGTGACAAGCGCCACTTTGCCGGCGAGCGGCCCGGTTGCAGCCGTATCGGACATTCAGGCGACCTTTCCGACCGGAAAGGAGAGCTGGCGCTGGTCTCGCTCGCCGAGGTCGGTCAGCGATGTGGGGTAGTCACCGGTGAAGCAAGCGTCGCAATATTGCGGGCACCTCGCCTTGCGCCCTTCCTCGCCCACGGCGCGATAGAGGCCGTCAATGGTCACGAAGGCCAGACTGTCGGCGTGGATGAAGTCGGCCATCGCGGCGACGTCCATCTGCGCGGCGAGCAGCTTCGAGCGTTCGGGCGTATCGACGCCGTAGAAGCACGAATGACTCGTCGGTGGGCTGGCGATGCGCATGTGGACTTCGCCCGCGCCCGCGTCGCGCATCATCTGCACGATCTTGAGGCTGGTCGTGCCGCGCACGATCGAATCGTCGATGAGGACGATGCGCTTGCCCTGCACGAGCGCGCGGTTGGCGTTGTGCTTGCGCTTCACGTCGGCGTGGCGTGCGCCGTCCGAGGGCTGGATGAAGGTGCGCCCGACATAGTGCGAGCGGATGATGCCCAGCTCGAACGGGATGCCCGACTGGTGGGCATAGCCGATCGCGGCCGGAACGCCGCTGTCGGGCACCGGCACAACGAGGTCGGCGGCGGCGGGCGCTTCGATGGCAAGCTGTTCGCCGATCGCCTTGCGCACTTCGTAGACCGAGCGGCCATCGACGATCGAATCGGGACGGCTGAAATAGACGTGTTCGAAGATGCAGGGGCGCGCCGGGTGATCCCCGAACGGACGGTGCGTGCGCACGGTGCCGTCCATATCGACCTCGATCAGCTCGCCCGGCTCAACCTGGCGGGCGAACTCGGCGCCGACAACGTCGAGAGCCACGGTTTCGCTCGCGAAGATTACCGCGTCGCCGATCTTGCCCATCACCAGCGGGCGGATGCCCAGCGGGTCGCGGCAGGCGATCATGCCCTGCGGCGTGCTGACGATCAGCGAATAGGCGCCTTCCACAAGCCGCAATGCGTCGATGAAGCGGTCGAGCAGGGTGGGATATCGGCTGGTGGCGACCAGATGGATGATGACCTCGGTGTCCGAGGTCGACTGGAAGATCGCGCCGCGCCGCACCAGGTCGCGCTTGAGGTGCATCGCGTTGGAAATGTTGCCGTTGTGCGCGATGGAGAAGCCGCCCGAGGCGAGGTCGGCGAACAGCGGCTGGACATTGCGCAGCCCGGTTCCGCCGGTGGTCGAATAGCGCACGTGACCCGAAGCCATGTCGCCTGGCAGTTCGGCGATCGCGGCGCCGCTCGAGAAGTTCTGCGCGACGTGGCCGAGGCCGCGGCTGGAGTAGAACTCCTTCCCGTCGTAGCTGGTGATGCCGACCGCTTCCTGCCCGCGGTGCTGCAGGGCGTGGAGGCCCAGCGCGACCACTGCCGCAGCGTCGCGCGCGCCGATCACGCCGAAAATGCCGCATTCCTCACGCAGCTTGTCGCCGTCCGCAGCGACGAAGGGATGTGTCAGGTTCATGGATTCGTCCAGCCGGTGCCGCGCCCTAGTGTTGCGCCTTTGGGCCGATCCGCGGGGGAATGCAAGGGGATGGGACGTCCGCCGAATCGCGTGCGGACGTCACGAAAGGCGAGACAGACGCGCCCGGCTTCTCTATGGCGCCCGGAACGGCTCCACCCGGAGCGATTCCTCCGCTTCCTTCGCTCGCACCGCACCATGTTTTCCGTTCCTCGCCTTTTCCGCCCCGAAGGCCTGCTCGCGCTTACCCGCAGGGCTGTGCGCTCGAGCGAGATCAGCCTGATCGTTCTTTCGGTCTTCGTCGGCGTCGCGGCAGGCCTCTCGGCCGCCGCGCTCGCCTTTGTCGCACACGGCCTGCAGCGCTTGTTGTTCGGGCTGCGGCCGGGCGAGCTTCACCTCAGCGCGGTGACTTCCGTGGAGCCGGTTCGGCTGCTGGTGCTGCCGCTGGGCGGGTTGGTGCTGGCGCTGGTGCTGCTGGCGACGTCGCGGGGCAAGCGGACCGCGATCGACGTGGTCGAGGCCAACGCGCTGCACGGCGGACGTATCCCCGCGCGCGATACTGGCGCGGTGGCGGCGCAGACCGTGGTATCGAACGGGTTCGGCGCTTCGGTCGGGCTCGAGGCGGCCTATGCGCAGGTCGGCGGCGGGATCGCCTCGATTGTCGGCCAGTGGTTCAACCTTCGCCGCGGCGACCTGCGCACGCTCGTGGGCGCCGGATCGGGCGCGGCGCTGGGCGCGGCTTTCGGCGCGCCGCTGACCGGAGCGTTCTATGCCTTCGAGATCGTCATCGGCGCCTATACGCCCGCGGGCATCGCCCCGGTCGCGGCCTCGGCGCTGGCGGCGGTCGTTACGGTGCGCACGCTCGGCCTGCCGCCATACCTGATCGCGGCGAGCCCAGGTCACACGCTGACCAGTATCGACTACGCGATCTATGCCTTGCTTGGCGTGATCGCGGCTTTCGCCGCCATTGCGCTGATGCACTTTGTGTCGATCGTCGACCGCTGGGTAAAGGCGCTCGACCTCAACGACGTGGTGCGACCCGTGGTGGGCGGACTGATCCTGATGCCGCTGGCTTACGTCACACCGCAGGCGCTCTCGTCGGGCCACGGCGCGCTCAACCTGACGATCGCGAGCCAGCTGTCGCTCGCCGCGCTGGCCATGATCTTCGTGATCAAGCTCTGCGCATCGGCGATATCGCTCGGCTTCGGATTCCGTGGCGGCCTGTTCTTTGCCTCGCTGTTCCTCGGGACCGTGCTGGGCGAGATATTCGCGCTGGTCTGGGCGATGATCCCCGGCGCACCGCCGCTGACACCCACCGACGCGGCGCTGGTCGGCATGGCGGCGATGGCGGTCGCGGTGGTCGGCGGGCCGATGACGATGTCCCTGCTGGTGCTCGAGACGACGCACGACTTCGGCATCACCGCGATCGTCGTCACCGCCGCCTTGTGCTCCAGCGCGCTGGTGCGCACGCAGTTCGGCTATTCGTTCTCAACCTGGCGCCTGCACTTGCGCGGCGAGGTGGTGCGCAGCGCGCGCGACATCGGATGGATGCGCGCACTGACTGCCGAGCGCATGATGCGCCGCGCGCCCGCGACGATCCGCGACGACGAGACGATCGCCGAGTTCAGGGATCAGTTCCCGCTGGGCTCGACCAAGCGGGTGATGCTGGAAGACGCCGATGGGTGTTACGCAGGTCTGGTGCAGACCCCCAGTGCCTTTGCCGACGCCCGCCTCGACGCGCCGGTCTCGACGCTTGCCCGCTACCGCGAATGCGTGCTCACGCCCGACATGGGGATCGACGACATCATGCTCCGCTTCGACCAGTCGGAGGCCGATGACCTCGCCGTGGTCGATTACCAGAAGCACATCGTCGGCATGCTGTCGGAACGCTATGTCCGCCAGCGCTATGCTGCCGAGATGAATCGCGTGCAGCGCCAGATATACGGCGAATGACGCGCTGACGTCAGGGTCTCGTCAGCCTTACTTGAGATAATCGCGCCCGATCTTCCCGATGCAGGAGGCAGTCGTGCGGAAATTGGGCTTGGTATCGGTCGCGATGGCGGCCATCGCGCTGGCGTCGTGCGGCAAGGGCAGCGAACCGGGTAGCGGTGCCGGGGCGAGCGGCGCAGCCGTCGCGCCGGCAAGCGAGGATCTGATGAAGACGGCTCGCGAGCAGTTCAAGGCCATCCCGGCCTCCTACAGGGACGAGCCGGGCAACCCGGCAACCGAAGCGCAGATCGATCTGGGCAACATGCTCTACCACGATCCGCGGCTGTCGGGCAGCCACGCCCTCGCGTGCGCTTCGTGCCATAACATCGGACTGGGCGGCGGCGACGACGCTTCGACCTCGATCGGCCACAAGTGGCAGCAGGGCGGCCGCAACGCGCCGACCGTGCTCAACGCGGTGTTCAACACCGCGCAGTTCTGGGATGGCCGCGCCAGGGACCTGACCGAGCAGGCGGGAGGTCCGATCGCCAATCCGATAGAGATGGCCTCGCTGCCCGAGCATGTTCCCCAACAGCTCAAGTCGATCCCCGGCTATCCGCCACTGTTCGCAAAGGCCTTTCCCGGCGAAAGGGACCCGGTCTCGTTCGCCAATGCGCAGAAGGCCATCGCGGCGTTCGAAACGACCCTGATCACGCCCAACTCGCCCTTCGACAAATACCTGTCGGGCGATGCCGGCGCGCTTTCCGCGGAGCAGAAGGATGGGCTGCGCCTGTTTATCGACAAGGGCTGCGCGGCTTGTCATAACGGCATCAACGTGGGCGGTGGGATGTATGCGAAGTTCGGCGTCGCCGCCGCGCCCGCCAGCAAGTTCCGTCCGGCGGGCGACAAGGGCCGCGAGGGCGTGACCCACGACGTGAGCGACGAATATTCGTTCAAGGTGCCGACGCTGCGCAACATCGCGCTGACCGCACCCTATTTCCACACCGGGTCGGTCTGGGACCTGAAGGAAGCGGTGCGCGTCATGGGCAGCGCGCAGCTCGGCCAGAAGCTGAGCGACGCGGACGTGGACAAGATTGCGGCCTTCCTCGGCGCGCTGACCGGCGAGCAGCCCAAGGTGCTCGTCCCGATCCTGCCGCCCAGCGGACCAGACACTTCGCGGCCAGAGCGCTGACGCCGATGAACCGCCCTCCGCATTGGCGTCGAGCCATGCGGGTCGCAACGGAAGGGTCGTCCTGGCGGGCGGCCCTTCTGCTGTCGAGGCAACCCCCGGCCCGAGCCAACGCCCATTGCCCTTCGCGGCGCCAGCGCCTACACCGCCGCGCACAACGGGTCTTCCTAACCGAGAGCGCTTCCGCTTGATCCTCACTACCTTCGAATGGACCATCGCCAAGCGCTACATGCTGCCGGGGCGGGGCGAAGCGTTCATCGCGCTCGTCGCGGGCATCAGCCTCGTCGCGGTGATGCTGGGCGTCGCCGCGCTGGTCATCGTGATGAGCGTGATGAACGGCTTCCGCGGCGAGCTGGTCGACAAGATCGTCGGGCTCAATGGCCACGCGATCATCCAGGCCTACGGCGGGCGGCTCGACAACTGGCAGCAGGTGCTCGAGCAGGTCGAGGCGACGCCTGGCGTGACGCGCGCCTCGCCGCTGATCGAGCAACCGATGTTCGCTACCTCGAACGGGCGCGCCGAGGGCGTGCTGGTGCGCGGCAACACCGAGCCCGACCTCAAGCGCCTGTCCGCGAAGCGCGTGGCAGGGTCCTTTGAGGAGATCGTACCGGGATCGGGCAATGTCGCGATCGGCTCGCGACTCGCGGAAAACCTTGGTGTCCAGGTCGGCGACACGATCACGATCATCAATCCGCAGGGCCGCTCGACCCCGTTCGGAACTGTCCCGCGCGAGATCGGCTACCGCGTCGCCGCGATCTTCGAGATCGGCATCTACGACTACGACAATTCCTACGTCGTCATGCCGATCAGCGACGCGCAGACGTTGCTGCTTTCGGGTGACACGATCGGCATGATCGAAGTGACCACCACCAATCCCGACACGGTGGGCCAGACGCTCGCTCCGCTGAAGCGGCAACTTGCGGGGCAGGCGGTGATCACCGACTGGAAGACGATCAACTCCTCGCTGTTCGAGGCGCTGGCGGTCGAGCGCGTGGCGATGTTCGTCGTGCTGTCGATCATCGTGCTGGTCGCGGTGTTCAACATCCTCTCTTCGCTGATCATGCTGGTGCGCGCCAAGACGCGCGACATCGCGATCCTGCGAACGATGGGGGCGACGCGGTCGAGCCTGCTCAAGATCTTCGTGACGATCGGCTTCGTCATCGGCGCGGCGGGCACGATCATGGGGCTGGGCCTCGGCTTCGTGTTCCTCTACTTCCGCCAGCCGATCGTGAACCTTGTCGAGCGGCTGACCGGGCAGAACCTGTGGGACCCTTCGATCCGCTTCCTCACCGAACTGCCCAGCCGCACCGACCCCGCCGAGATCGCGGTGATCAGTGTCATGGCGCTGGTGCTGAGCTTCCTTGCCACGCTCTACCCGGCCCTCAAGGCGGCGAGCACCGATCCCGTGCAGGTGCTGCGTTATGAATGACGCTGTCGTCCGCCTGACCGGGGTCAAGCGCAGCTTCCACCAGGGTCACGTCACCATCGACGTGCTGCGCGGTATCGATCTCGAGATCGGCCACGGCGAGATCGTGGCGCTGCTCGGCCCATCGGGCTCTGGCAAGTCGACC
>JAJXVK010000092.1 GCA_021782155.1 Pseudomonadota bacterium | reverse complement strand
GTTCGCCGATCGTGCTCGAACGGATGGAATTCCCCGAGCCGGTGATCGAACTGTCGGTGGAACCCAAGACCAAGGCCGACCAGGAAAAGATGGGCGTCGCGCTCAACCGCCTGGCCGCCGAGGATCCCTCGTTCCGCGTCTCGACCGACCATGAATCGGGCCAGACCATCATCAAGGGCATGGGCGAGCTTCACCTCGACATCCTCGTCGACCGCATGCGTCGCGAGTTCAAGGTCGAAGCCAACGTCGGCGCGCCGCAGGTGGCCTACCGCGAGGCGCTGGCGAAGGAAGTCGAGCTCGACTACACCCACAAGAAGCAGTCGGGCGGCTCGGGCCAGTTCGGCCGCGTCAAGGTCAAGCTTGTCCCGGGCGAGCGCGGCGCGGGCATCACCTTCCACGACGAGATCAAGGGCGGCAACATCCCGCGCGAATACATTCCGTCGGTCGAGAAGGGCATGCGCGAGACGGCTGAAACCGGTTCGCTGGTCGGCTTCCCGATCATCGACTTCGACATCTACCTGACGGACGGCGCCTACCACGACGTCGACTCCTCGGCGCTGGCGTTCGAAATCGCCGGTCGCGGTGCGATGCGCGAAGCCGCCCAGAAGTCGGGCATCAAGCTGCTCGAGCCGATCATGAAGGTCGAGGTCGTCACGCCCGAGGACTTCATGGGCGACGTGATCGGCGACCTCAACTCGCGGCGCGGCCAGATCCAGGGCACCGACAGCCGGGGCAACGCCCAGGTCGTCGAGGCCATGGTGCCGCTCGCCAACATGTTCGGCTACGTGAACCAGCTGCGTTCCTTCACCCAGGGACGGGCGCAGTACACGATGCAGTTCAGCCACTATGACGAGGTCCCGGCGAACGTCGCGGCCGAAGTCAAGGAGAAGCTTGCCTAAGCGGCAGGTTCGGTCTAGGGGCGGCGCCTGTTTTGAAGGCGTGATTCTGGCGGGCCCGCCCCTCCACGGTAACAACATTCAAGCGAAAAGAAGGTTTGAAAAATGGCTAAGGCTAAGTTTGAGCGGACCAAGCCGCACTGCAACATCGGCACCATCGGTCACGTCGACCACGGCAAGACCACGCTGACCGCCGCGATCACCAAGGTGCTCGCGGAAACCGGCGGCGCGACGTTCACCGACTACGCCAACATCGACAAGGCTCCCGAAGAGCGCGAGCGCGGCATCACCATCTCGACCGCGCACGTCGAGTACGAGACCGACAACCGCCACTACGCGCACGTCGACTGCCCGGGTCACGCCGACTACGTCAAGAACATGATCACCGGTGCCGCCCAGATGGACGGCGCGATCCTGGTCGTGAACGCCGCCGACGGCCCGATGCCGCAGACCCGCGAGCACATCCTGCTCGCCCGTCAGGTCGGCGTGCCGGCGCTGGTCGTCTACATGAACAAGGTCGATCAGGTCGACGATCCGGAAATCCTCGAGCTCGTCGAGCTCGAAGTGCGCGAGCTCCTGAGCTCGTATGACTTCCCGGGCGACGATATTCCGATCGTCAAGGGTTCGGCGCTCGCGGCTCTCGAAGGCCGTGACGACGAGATCGGCAAGAGCTCGATCCTCGAGCTGATGAAGGCGGTCGACGACTACATCCCGCAGCCGCCGCGTCCGACCGACAAGCCCTTCCTGATGCCGGTCGAGGACGTGTTCTCGATCTCGGGCCGCGGCACCGTCGTGACCGGCCGTATCGAGACGGGTATCGTCAAGGTTGGCGACGAAGTCGAGATCGTGGGCCTCAAGGACACCCGCAAGACCACCGTCACCGGCGTCGAAATGTTCCGCAAGCTGCTTGACCAGGGTGAAGCCGGCGACAACGTCGGTGCGCTGGTTCGCGGCGTCGGCCGTGAAGAGGTCGAGCGCGGCCAGGTCCTCGCCAAGCCCGGTTCGGTTACGCCGCACACCGAGTTCTCGGCCGAGGTCTACGTGCTGTCGAAGGACGAAGGTGGCCGTCACACGCCGTTCTTCGCCAACTACCGCCCGCAGTTCTACTTCCGCACCACCGACGTCACCGGCGAGGTCGTCCTCCCCGAGGGCACCGAGATGGTCATGCCGGGCGACAACGTCGCGCTGGGCGTGAAGCTGATCGCTCCGATCGCGATGGACGAGGGTCTGCGCTTCGCTATCCGCGAAGGTGGCCGCACCGTCGGTTCGGGGGTTGTCAGCAAGATCACGAAGTAATATAGGCCGCGCTCCCGCGGGGGTTACCGGATTCGCTCCGGGCCCCCGCGGGCCGGTTTTCGATCAGTTGGCCCGCTTTTTCCCTGCAGGGTGAGAGGGCGGGGTGACTGGTTTTTGTTTTTGCTCTTTCGCATCGGTAAACGGACATGGAAGCCCAGAACATCCGCATTCGCCTCAAGGCGTTCGACCATCGCGTGCTCGACCAGGCCACTGGCGAGATCGCGGAGACCGCCCGCCGCACCGGCGCTCTGATCCGGGGTCCCATTCCGCTCCCGACGCGCATAGAGAAGTTCTGCGTCAACCGCGGCCCGCACATCGACAAGAAGTCGCGTGAGCAGTTTGAGGTTCGCACCTACAAGCGCCTGCTCGACATCGTGCAGCCCAACGCGGCCACTGTCGACGCGCTGATGAAGCTGGACCTCGCGGCCGGCGTCAATGTCGAGATCAAGCTGGCGTAAGCCGCGCTCGACCTACGAGTTTCGGACTTCGGTCCACGTTCCTTCCGGCCTTGCGCCGGTTTTGCGGGGAAGCCCGCACCGACATAGGGATACCTCCGGCGAACAGCCGGGCAAGCGTCCCCCGTCTCGCCGCGAAGAGCCCGCAAGGGCGGCGCGCGGCACTCGGCCCGGACGGGGCGCGCTTCACAATACGGGCCGAACACGCCCCCGGAGATGGTCTCCGTGGGCCTCTGTAGGAGTATTGGTCATGCGCACAGGCGTGATCGCCAAGAAGGTCGGGATGACCCGACTGTTCCAGGAGGACGGCCGGCACGTTCCGGTGACGGTCCTGTCGCTGGAAGATTGCCAGGTGGTTTCGGTTCGCACAGCTGACCGCGACGGGTACGTCGCCGTGCAGCTCGGCGCGGGCGCGGCCAAGCAGAAGAATGTCGCCAAGCCGCAGCGCGAGCACTTCGCCAAGGCGGAAGTGCCGCTCAAGGCCCAGGTCTGCGAGTTCCGCGTCGCCGACGACGCGCTGCTCGACGTGGGCGCGACGATCGCGGCTTCGCACTTCGTGCCAGGCCAGCTGGTCGACATTTCGGGTCACACCCAGGGCAAGGGTTTCGCCGGCGCCATGAAGCGCTGGGGTTTCGGCGGCATGCGCGCCACCCACGGTGTCTCGATCTCGCACCGTGCGCACGGTTCGACGGGCAACCGCCAGGATCCGGGCCGCGTGTTCAAGAACAAGAAGATGGCCGGTCACATGGGCGACCGTCACCGCACCCAGCAGAACCTCGAGATCGTGCGCGTCGATGACGAGCGCGGCCTGATCTTCGTCAAGGGCTCGGTCCCCGGCGCCAAGAACGCCTGGCTGACGGTCAAGGACGCGGTCAAGGTCTCGCGCCACGCCGAGGCTCCGTACCCGGCCGGCATCAAGAGCGCCGCCAACAGCAATGATCAGGCCCCGGCCGAGACCCCCGCAGAGGTGGTCGAGACCCCGGAAGCCACCGACGGCCAGGAGGGCTGATAACGTGAAGGTCAAGGTCCTCAACCTCGACGGTTCTGCCGGCAAGGCCGACATCGAACTGTCGGACGACGTGTTCGGCCTCGAGCCGCGCGCCGACATCCTGCACCGCGTCGTGACGTGGCAGCTCGAGAACCGCCGCGGCACCGCCCGCGCGGCTCGTGAGCGTTCCGACGTCGCGCGCACCGGCAAGAAGTTCGGCCGCCAGAAGGGCGGTGGCACCGCCCGTCACGGTGACCGCAAGGCGCCGATCTTCATCGGCGGCGGCAAGGCGCACGGTCCGCGCAAGCGCGACTTCAACGTCTCGCTGAACAAGAAGGTCCGCGCGCTGGGTCTCAAGATGGCGCTTTCGTCCAAGGCGAAGAACGGCCTGGTGGTCGTCGACAGCCTCGACATGAAGGACGCCAAGACCAAGGCGCTCTCCGCGCAGTTCGCCAAGGCGGGCTGGAGCAAGGTGCTGGTGATCGACGGTGAAGCCGTGAACGAGGGCTTCGCCCGCGCTTCGGCCAACCTCGCCGGCGTGAACGTGCTCCCCGCGGTCGGCGCCAACGTCTACGACATCCTGAAGCATGATACGCTGGTGCTGACGCGCGCCGCGGTCGAAAAGCTGGAGGCGCGTTTCGCCCTTCCGGGAGGGACTAACTGATGGCTAAGGCGAAGAAGGGCGAGGGCGTGGACACGCGCCACTACGACGTGATCGTCGCGCCGCACATCACCGAAAAGTCGACCCTGCTCAGCGAGCACAACGCCGTGGTCTTCAAGGTCGCCGAGAGCGCGACCAAGCCGGAGATCAAGGCGGCGGTCGAGGCGCTGTTCAGCGTCAAGGTGACCGGCGTGAACACGCTGACCCAGAAGGGCAAGACCAAGCGCTGGAAGGGCAAGCCCTACAAGCGCTCGGACGTGAAGAAGGCCGTCGTGACCCTGGCCGAGGGCCAGTCGATCGACGTCACCAGCGGTATCTGAGGCGGACCGGACAATGGCACTCAAGAACTACAACCCGACCAGCCCCGCACGGCGCGGCCTGATCCTCGTCGACAAGTCGGCGCTGTGGAAGGGCAAGCCCGTCAAGGCGCTGACCGAAGGCAAGCGCAAGAGCGGCGGCCGCAACAACAAGGGTCACGTGACCTCGCGCGGCATCGCCGGCGGCCACAAGCAGAAGTACCGCTACATCGACTTCAAGCGTCGCAAGTGGGACATGCCGGCCACCGTCGAGCGCATGGAATACGACCCCAACCGCACCGCGTTCATCGCGCTGATCAAGTACGAGGACGGCGAACTCGCCTACATCCTCGCGCCGCAGCGCCTTGCCGAAGGTGACACGGTCATCGCCGGCGAGAAGACCGACGTGAAGCCGGGCAACGCGATGCTGCTCAGCCAGATGCCGGTCGGCACCATCTGCCACAACGTGGAGATGAAGCCGGGCAAGGGCGGCCAGATCGCCCGTTCGGCCGGCACCTATGTGCAGCTCGTCGGCCGCGATCGCGGCATGGTCATCGTTCGCCTGAACTCGGGCGAGCAGCGCTACCTGCGTGGCGACTGCATGGGCACGGTCGGTGCCGTGTCGAACCCCGACAACGGCAACCAGAACCTCGCCAAGGCCGGCCGCAAGCGCTGGATGGGCCGCCGTCCGCTGACCCGCGGCGTCGCCAAGAACCCGGTCGACCACCCGCACGGCGGTGGTGAGGGCCGCACCTCGGGCGGCCGCCACCCGGTCACACCGTGGGGCAAGCCGACCAAGGGCGCCCGCACCCGCAACAACAAGCAGACCGACAAGATGATCATCCGGTCGCGTCACGCGAAGAAGAAGAGGTAACACACGATGGCACGTTCCGTCTGGAAAGGCCCCTTCGTCGACCTGCACCTCCTGAAGAAGGCGGAAGTCGCCCAGGAAGCAAGCCGCGCCGCTCCGATCAAGACCTGGTCGCGTCGTTCGACGATCCTGCCGCAGTTCGTCGGCCTGACGTTCAGCGTCTACAACGGGCAGAAGTTCGTCCCCGTCTCGGTCAACGAGGAAATGGTCGGCCACAAGCTCGGCGAGTTCGCGCCCACGCGCAACTTCCCCGGCCACGCCGCCGACAAGAAGGGTAAGCGCTGATGAGCAAGCAGGCAGCCCCGCGCCGCGTCGGCGACAACGAAGCCCTGGCCGTCGGCACCACGATCCGTGGTTCGGCCCAGAAGCTCAACCTTGTCGCCGGCCTGATCCGCGGCAAGAAGGCCGAAGAGGCCATGAACATCCTCGCCTTCTCGACGAAGGCGATGGCGGTTGACGCCCGCAAGGTGCTCGCTTCGGCGATCGCCAACGCGGAAAACAATCACAACCTGGATGTCGACGCTCTGGTCGTGGCGGAAGCCTCGGTCGGCAAGTCGGTCACCATGAAGCGCTTCCACGCGCGCGGACGCGGCAAGTCGACCCGCATCCTCAAGCCGTTCAGCCGGCTGCGCATCGTGGTCCGCGAAGTCGAGGAGGCCTGATCCATGGGTCACAAGTCCAATCCGATCGGCCTGCGCCTGCAGATCAACCGCACCTGGGACAGCCGCTGGTACGCCGAAGGCGCCAACTACCGGCAGATGCTCAAGGAAGACCTCGCGATCCGCAAGTACGTGGTCGAGAACCTGCCGCAGGCGGCGATCTCGAAGGTGGTGATCGAACGTCCGGCCAAGCTGTGCCGCGTCTCGATCTATGCTGCCCGCCCCGGTGTGATCATCGGCAAGAAGGGCGCGGACATCGAGAAGCTGCGCAGCAAGCTCGCCGCGATGACCGACAGCGACGTCAAGCTGAACATCGTCGAGATCCGCAAGCCCGAGATCGACGCCAAGCTCGTTGCGCAGGGCATCGCCGACCAGCTGGTCCGCCGCGTTGCCTTTCGCCGTGCGATGAAGCGCGCGATGCAGTCGGCCATGCGTCTGGGTGCCGAGGGCATCAAGGTGATGTGCGGGGGCCGTCTTGGCGGCGCCGAGATCGCCCGTGTCGAGCAGTATCGCGAAGGCCGCGTGCCGTTGCACACCCTGCGCGCCAACGTCGATTACGCCGAAGCCGAGGCTCTGACCGCCTACGGCATCATCGGCATCAAGGTGTGGATCTTCAAGGGTGAGATCCTCGGCCACGATCCGATGGCCCAGGACCGCCTGATGATGGAGGCCCAGACCTCCGGCGTGCGTCCGGCACGCTGAGGCTAGGGAAGAGTAAGCATCATGCTGCAACCGAAGAAAACCAAGTTCCGCAAGACCTTCAAGGGCCGGATCAAGGGCGACGCCAAGGGTGGCACCGACCTGAACTTCGGCTCCTATGGCCTCAAGGCCCTCGAGCCCGAGCGGATCACCGCCCGCCAGATCGAGGCCGCGCGCCGTGCGATCACGCGCCACATCAAGCGTCAGGGACGCCTGTGGATCCGCGTGTTCCCCGACGTGCCGGTGTCGAAGAAGCCCGCCGAAGTCCGCCAGGGCAAGGGCAAGGGCTCGATCGAATACTGGGCCGCTCGCGTTAAGCCGGGCCGCATCCTGTTCGAGCTCGACGGCGTTGCCGGTCCGCTCGCGGCCGAGGCGTTCAGCCGCGCCGCGATGAAGTTGCCGATCAAGACGAAGGTCGTGGCCCGCCTGGGCGACACCTCGCACCTTGGCGGCGAGTAAGGGAGTCCAGAAGATGGCAAACCAGATCGACGATCTCCGCGCCAAGTCGGACGACCAGCTCACCGCTGACCTCGCCGACCTCAAGCGCGAGCAGTTCAACCTCCGCTTCCAGGCGGCGACGAACCAGCTCGAGCGTCCGGCCCGGATCAAGGAAGTCCGCCGCGACATCGCGCGCATCAAGACGCTGCAGGGCGAACGCGCCCGCGCGGCCAACTAGGGAGCACCACGATATGCCCAAGCGTATCCTGATCGGGACCGTGGTGTCGGACAAGACCGACAAGACCGTGGTCGTTAAGGTCGAGCGCAAGGTGAAGCACCCGCTCTACGGGAAGATCATCCGCCGCTCGAAGAAGTACCACGCCCATGACGAGGACAACGCATTCAAGGCCGGCGAAGTCGTGCGCATTGAAGAGGTCGCGCCGATTTCCAAGCTGAAGACGTGGAAGGTGCTCGATCGCGTGGCGGCCGGCAAGGGCACCGCGCTCGAAGCCAACCTCGAGGTCGAAGCCGCAGGCAACTGAGGCGTCAGAGTTTTTGGAACTGCCGGACTGGTTCCGGCAAGCCATTGAGAAGGAACCGGATCTATGATCCAGATGCAATCCAACCTCGACGTCGCTGACAACAGCGGCGCGAAGCGCGTCCAGTGCATCAAGGTGCTGGGCGGCTCGAAGCGCCGCGTGGCCGGCGTGGGCGACATCATCGTCGTGTCGGTCAAGGAAGCCCAGCCGCGCGCCCGCGTGAAGAAGGGCGACGTCCACCGCGCGGTGATCGTGCGCACCAAGAAGGACGTGCGCCGTCCCGACGGCAGCGTGATCCGCTTCGACTCGAACGCCGCCGTGCTGGTCGGCAAGAACGAGGAGCCGATCGGCACCCGTATCTTCGGCCCCGTGGTGCGCGAGCTGCGCGCCCGTGGCTTCATGAAGATCATCTCGCTCGCTCCGGAGGTGCTGTGATGGCCGCCGCGAAGATCAAGAAGGGCGACAGCGTCGTCGTCCGCTCGGGCAAGGACAAGGGCCGCACCGGCACCGTCCTCCAGGTCCTGCCGAAGGACGGCAAGATCGTGGTCTCGGGCGTGAACGTCGCCGTGCGTCACCGCAAGCCGAGCCAGGCGAACCCCCAGGGCGGCATCGACCGTTCGGAGGCGCCGATGGCGATTTCGAAGGTGAGCCTCGCCGATCCCAAGGACGGCAAGCCCACCCGCGTCCGTTTCGAGGACCGCGACGGCAAGAAGGTCCGCGTGGCCGTGAAGTCCGGGGAGACGATCGATGGCTGACAAGTACACCCCGCGTCTTCGCACGAAGTACGACGAGCAGATCGCCAAGGCGATGACCGAGAAGTTCGGTTACAAGAACCCGCTCGAAGTGCCGAAGATCGAGAAGATCACGCTCAACATGGGCGTGGGCGAGGCGAGCCAGGACAAGAAGAAGGTCCAGACCGCCGCCGCCGAGATGGAACTGATCGCGGGCCAGAAGCCGGTGATCACCAAGGCGAAGAAGTCGATCGCGCAGTTCAAGCTGCGTGAAGGCATGCCGATCGGCTGCAAGGTCACCCTGCGCCGCGAACGCATGTACGAGTTCCTCGATCGCCTGATCACCATCGCGATGCCCCGCATCCGCGACTTCCGGGGCCTGAACCCCAAGTCGTTCGACGGGCGCGGCAACTATGCGATGGGTCTGAAGGAGCAGATCATCTTCCCGGAGATCAGCTACGATCAGATCGAGAAGGTGCGTGGCATGGACATCATCGTCACCACCACCGCCAAGACCGACGACGAGGCGCGCGAACTGCTGCGCCTGTTCGGTTTCCCCTTCCCGCAGGAAGCTGCTGAACAGCAGCAGGCCGCGTGATCCAGATTTGAGGAAGAGAGCTTAAGTCCATGGCGAAACTGAGTTCGATCAACAAGAACGAGCGTCGCAAGAAGCTCGTTGAGAAGTACGCGGCGAAGTACGCCGCGCTGAAGGCCCAGGCCGACGACAAGTCGCTCGACGAGACCGAGCGCCTGATCGCGCGCCTGAAGCTGGCAGAGCTTCCGCGTAACGCTAACCCCACCCGCGTGCGCAACCGCTGCACGACCACCGGCCGCCCGCGCGGCTACTATCGCAAGTTCGGCCTCTGCCGCATCGAACTGCGCGATCTCGCCAACAAGGGGCTGATCCCCGGCGTGACCAAGTCGAGCTGGTAAGGGACAACCGATATGGCGATGACCGACCCCCTGGGTGACATGCTCACCCGTATCCGCAACGGCCAGCAGGCGAAGAAGGACAGCGTCCTTTCGCCGGCCTCGAAGCTGCGCGCCCGCGTGCTCGAGGTGCTGCAGCGCGAAGGCTACATCCGCGGCTATACCGAGGATGCCACCGGCGCTCACCCGCAGCTGCGGATCGAACTGAAGTATTTCGAGGGCGAGCCTGCGATCAAGCACGTGCAGCGCGTCTCGAAGCCCGGCCGCCGCGTCTATTCGGGTTCGAAGGAACTCCCGACTGTGCGCAACGGCCTTGGCATCACCATCGTCTCGACGCCCAAGGGCGTGCTCTCGGATGCCGAGGCGCGTGCCCAGAACGTCGGCGGCGAAGTGCTGGCGGAGGTGTTCTGATGAGCCGCATCGGCAAGAGGCCGGTGACGATCCCGAGCGGCGTCACCGCTGACATCAAGGACGGTCTGCTTACCGTCAAGGGCCCCAAGGGCACCCTGACGATGGGCCTGTCGGACCTCGTGACCTACGACGTGAAGGACGGCGCGATCTCGGTCCAGCCGGCCAACGACGGCAAGGCTGCCCGCAGCCACTGGGGCATGCAGCGTACGCTGGTGTCGAACCTGGTCGAAGGCGTGACCGCGGGCTTTTCTAAGACCCTGCTGATCACCGGCGTCGGCTATCGTGCGAACGCGCAGGGCAACAAGCTGAAGCTTCAGCTCGGCTATTCGCACGACGTCGACATCGACGTGCCCGCCGGCATCGAGATCAAGACCCCGGACAACACCACGGTCGAGATCTCTGGCATCGACAAGCAGCAGGTCGGCCAGATCGCCGCCGAGATCCGCCGCTGGCGCAAGCCCGAACCCTACAAGGGCAAGGGCATCAAGTACCGCGGCGAGTATATCTTCCGCAAGGAAGGGAAGAAGAAGTAAGATGGCCAAGATCTCCCTCTTCGATCGCCGCCGCCGCCGCGTGCGCACCGCGCTCAAGGCGCGTTCGGCCGGCCGTCCCCGCCTGTCGGTGCACCGCACCGGCCGCCACATCTACGCCCAGATCATCGATGACGCCGAAGGCCGCACGATCGCTGCCGCCTCGACGCTGGTGAAGGGCCAGAAGGGCGTTGGCGCCAACGTCGATTCCGCCGTGAAGGTCGGCAAGGAAATCGCCGAGAAGGCGAAGGCCGCCGGCATCACCACCGTCGTGTTCGATCGCGGCGGCTCCCTGTTCCATGACCGCGTAAAGTCGCTGGCCGACGCCGCTCGCGAAGGCGGGCTGGAGTTCTGATGATGGCT
>JAJXVK010000091.1 GCA_021782155.1 Pseudomonadota bacterium | reverse complement strand
ATCTCGCGCACTTCACGTCGTCGGCGAAGATTTCGAGCTCGGGCTTGGCGTTGGCCGTGGCGCCCGCTTCGAGCAGCATCGCCTTGAAGTTCTGCGCCGCGTCGGTCTTCTGCGCGCCCTGCGCAACCTCGATGCGGCCGAGGAAATTGCCGATAGAGCGCCCCCACTGGACCGAACGCACCGTCTGGTTCGAGCTTGCTTCGGGCTCCGCATGGAGCACGCGCGTCACGAATTCCTGCGTGCCGCTGCCGCCGAGCAGCACCCCGCCGAACTCGAAGTGCGCACCCTTGGCGAGGTGCACCTCGACCTCCAGCCGCAGGTAATCGGTGCCGGTGTTGATCGCGAAAATCGCCGCGCGCGCGCCCTCGCCCACGGTCAGGCGGACGCGGTGGAGTTCGGGGCTGGTGCCGTCGAGGACGAGCACCTTGGTGCGCGCCTCGCCCGGCGCGAGCGTGACGTCCTTCCAGACGTCGAACGCCTGCGGAGCGAAGGCCGCCAGCGCGTCGCCGTCGGCGTAGCGCCAGTCCTCGTCGCGCGTGGTGGGGAGGGTGGTTGCGTCGCTCACGCTGCCACCGCCTCGTAGCCCTCGCGCTCCAATTCGTGCGCCAGTTCGGGTCCGCCCGACTTCACGATCCGGCCAGCCGCCAGCACATGCACGAAGTCGGGCTTCACGTAGTCGAGCAGGCGCTGGTAGTGCGTGATCAGCAGCACCGCCTTGCCGGGCTGGCGCATGATCGCATTGATCCCCTCGCCCACGATCCGCAGCGCGTCGATGTCGAGGCCCGAATCGGTCTCGTCGAGCACCGCGAGCTTGGGGTCGAGGATGCCCATCTGCACCATCTCCGCCCGCTTCTTCTCGCCGCCCGAAAAGCCCACGTTCACAGGGCGCTTGAGCATGTCCATGTCGAGCTTGAGCAGCCCCGCCTTCTCGCGCGCGAGCTTCAGGAATTCGCCGCCCGACAGCGGCTCTTGCCCGCGCGTCTTGCGCTGGGCGTTGAGGCTTTCGCGCAGGAACTGGACGAACGACACGCCGGGGATCTCGACCGGGTACTGGAAGCCGAGGAACAGCCCCGCCGCCGCACGTTCGTGCGGTTCGAGTTCGAACAGGTCCTGCCCGTCGAACGTGGCCGAGCCGCCGGTCACTTCATAGCCGGGCCGCCCGCCGAGCGTGTAGCCCAGCGTCGACTTGCCCGCGCCGTTGGGCCCCATGATCGCGTGGACCTCGCCCGCGTTGATCGTCAGCGACAGGCCCTTGAGGATGGGCTTGTCGGCGACGGTGGCGAAAAGATTGGTGATTTCAAGCATGATCAGTCCTGGTCTCTGCGGGGCGGGCGGCCGGTGCGCGGCCCGTGCGAACGGTCGCGCGGCGGCGCGGCGCGGCGCCTGGCCTGTTTCTCGTGCCAGCGCTCTTTCATGACGTCGACGACGGCGGCGGCCGCGCCCTCAGGGTTCGCCAGCACATCGGCGGCGGGCAGGCGCAGCACGCGGTAGCCGACCTCGGCGAGGCTCTTGTCGCGGGTCGAGGTGAAGGCGGCGTCCTCGTCGCCTTCCAGTTCGACCACCAGCATCAGCGGCTTGCAGGCGAAGTCGACGATGGCCGAGCCGATCACGTCCTGCCGGCGGAACGTAAAGCCGCCGGTGTCCATGGCCGAGAGCGCGACGGCGAGCGCGCCTTGCGCTTCGGTGGGATGGCGGCGCATCTCGCGCGCACGTTCGTGCAGCACGTCGAGCCGCTTGTCGTCGATCTGCCAGCCGCGGCCCTTCTTCTTGAGCGCGGGGGCTTCATCGCTGGGCGCGGTGACGGAGAGGGTTTTGCGTTCGGTCATCACCCCACGCTCCCTTCGAGCGAGATCGCGAGGAGCTTTTGTGCCTCGACCGCGAATTCCATCGGCAATTGCTTCATCACTTCCTTGGCGAAGCCGTTGACGATCAGCGCCACCGCTTCCTCTTGCCCCAGACCGCGCTGCATCGCGTAGAACAGCTGGTCGTCGGAAATCTTGCTGGTGGTCGCCTCGTGCTCGATCTGGGCAGAGGGGTTCTTCACCTCGATATAGGGCACGGTGTGCGCGCCGCACCTGTCGCCCAGAAGCAGCGAATCGCACTGGGTGAAGTTCCTCACCCCATCCGCGCCCGCGCCGACGCGCACCAGCCCGCGATAGGTGTTGTTCGACCTGCCCGCGCTGATGCCCTTGCTGACGATGGTCGAGCGGCTGCGCTTGCCGTTGTGGATCATCTTGGTGCCGGTATCGGCCTGCTGGCGGTTGTTGGTCACCGCGACCGAGTAGAACTCGCCGACCGAATCCTCGCCGTTGAGCACGCACGAAGGATACTTCCATGTGATCGCGCTGCCGGTCTCGACCTGCGTCCAGCTCACCTTGCTGCGCTTGCCCTGGCACAGCGCGCGCTTGGTGACGAAGTTGTAGATGCCGCCCTTGCCCTCGGCGTCGCCCGGATACCAGTTCTGCACGGTCGAGTACTTGATCTCGGCATCGTCGAGCGCGACCAGCTCCACCACCGCGGCGTGGAGCTGGTTCTCGTCGCGCTGCGGAGCGGTGCAGCCTTCGAGGTAGCTCACGTAGGCGCCCTTGTCGGCGACGATCAGCGTGCGCTCGAACTGGCCGGTGTTCTCGGCATTGATGCGGAAATAGGTCGAAAGCTCCATCGGGCAGCGCACGCCCTCGGGCACATAGACGAAGGTGCCGTCGGAAAAGACCGCGCAGTTCAAGGCCGCGAAGTAGTTGTCGTGCATCGGCACGACGCGGCCGAGCCACTTCCTGACGAGGTCCGGATAATCGCGGATCGCCTCGCTGATCGAGCGGAAGATCACCCCCGCGCTCTCCAGCTCCTTGCGGAAGGTGGTGGCGACGCTGACGGAGTCGAACACCGCGTCGACCGCGACCTTGCGCGCGCCCTCGACGCCCGCGAGCACTTCCTGCTCGGCAACCGGGATGCCCAGCTTGTCGTAGACCGCCTTGATCTCGGGATCGAGCTCGTCGAGGCTCGCCAGCGTCGGCTTCTTCTTGGGCGCGGCGTAGTAATAGGCGTCCTGATAGTCGATCGGCGGAATGTCGAGCATGGCCCAATCGGGCGGAGTCATCGTCAACCAGTGACGCCAGGCCTTGAGGCGCCACTCGAGCATCCACTCGGGCTCGGCCTTCTTGTCCGAGATGAAGCGCACGGTGTCTTCGTTCAGCCCCTTGGGCGCGAATTCCTGCTCGATCTCGGCCGACCAGCCGTGCTCGTAGGTTTCGAGTCTTTGCGCGGCTTCACGCGCCGCGCGATCGGTGATGTCAACGTCTTCAGTCATTGTCAGGTCCCGCTCGCTTCGAGCTCGGATGGGGTCAACGGGGCGGCGAGCTCGCTCAGCGCGATGCTGGCGAGCGCCGAGCGCAGCGCGGTGTTCACTTGCGGCCAGCGCGGACGCAGGCTGCAGCCGTCCTCGATCGCGCAGTCGTGCGCATGGTCGATGCAGGCGGCGAGCGCGATCGGGCCTTCGACCGCCTCGACGATATCGGCTACCGAAATCGCCGCCGCGGGACGCGCGAGCTTCAATCCGCCGTGCGCGCCGCGCGTCGAGTTGAGCAGCCCGGCGGCCGAAAGGCGGCTGACCAGCTTCTGCACCGTGGGTGCGGGCAGGCCGGTCTCCTCGGCGAGCTGCGCCGCGCTCACGCGTCGGCCGCCGCAGTGCCGGGCCGCGGCGCTCATCGTCACCACCGCGTAATCTGCCATGCTCGATAGCCGCATCGCGCGCCAATCCATTTCCGAATCGCTTCAGCCGATCCTTAATCAGACTGTTTCGTTCTGATTATATATGCGCGCGCGCTGATGAACGCAAGCGGAGCCGCGCTATTCGCCGAGCCCCTTGGGCATCGGCGCGATCCTTGGCGAGATTTCGCGGAAGTTGCGCATGTCGATCAATTCGGAGAGCAGCGGGGCGCCCTGGTCGCCCAGCCGCGCGGGCGTGCGCCCGACGAACAGCCGGATCTCGCGGATCATGTGCGACTGGTCGTAGAACGCGCCTTCGATCGCCGCGACGTCCTCGGCGCTCGTTGCCGGGCTTGCGAGCAGCGATGCGGCGCGCAGCGCGCGGTACTTGCGCGCCAATTGCTTGGGCGGCAGTCCGAAATAGCGGTCGACCAGCCGCTGTAGCTGCCGCGGCGAATAGAGCGCACGCTTCGTCAGGTCGTCGATCGTCGGCGACAGCGATTCGCCCAGCCACGCAGCGACCTCGCCCATCAGCCGCACGTGCAGGTCGGGCAAGGGCTTGAGCACCCGGCGGATCGCCTCGGAAAACATCAGGGCCATGTGTTCGGGCTCGAAACCTGGCTGGCCGTAACGGCGTGCCATCGTCTCGCCCAGCGCGGTGAAGTCCGGCCCCAGCAATTCGCCCGCCTCGCGCAGCCGGTTGCCGTATTCCGACGCCGAAAGCCCGGTCATCGCGCCCCATCCGAGCGGCGACAGCGCCGCGCCGAAGCTGTGCCATGGCCCATCGACGAGGATCGGCGCCGCTGCCGCCAGCGGGGTGAGCAGGTTCATCGTGTGGCTCGAATCGATTCGGCCGTCGGGGATGAACATCTCGCCCCGGCCGCGCATGAACGCGCCGAGGATGCCCACGCCCGCGGGCTGGATGTCGGCGATCGTCCGCTCGTCGCAGCGCATCAGGAAATAGGTCGTCACGAAGGGCTCGAGGTCCGGCGGCGGCGGGTAATAGTCGAGCGCGATCAGCGCGGGACTGGTGAGCACCTGCCGGTCGAGCCGCCTGCGCCGCGCGTCCGGCCGCGCGCGGGCGAATTCGGCGCTGGTCCCTCCGGCCAGGTCAGCCGCCATCGATTTCTCCGGCCATGATCGTCGAGTTCCCCGATTGCGTTCCCGCCTGCTGTATCGGCGTCACATTCCACGCAGGCTAGCGCAAAATCGGCGAAGGTCAAAAAAAGGGCGGCCTGCCGAAAACCGGACAGGCCGCCGTTAAGTGGAGAACTCGACACATCACTGCACCGAGCCCTTCGGGTCGCAAGGCATTCGTACTCCACCGCCCGATTCGAGAATTGTATGGATTCGACAAAATCGCCGATCCGTGGACAACAAAGGTGTCCCGTTGCGTGACACCGGTTGTAACTTTAGTTCGTTTTTCAGATTGATCCCGCATTGCACAATCGGGCATTGCGATTGGGACCGGCCCGGCATAGCCTGCCATTCCATGACGCTTCGCACGCCGGCATTCGCCCCGCTCCTGCTCGTACCGCTGCTGCTCGCCGCTGCCTGTGCGCAGACCCCTCCGCCGGCCGCAGATGCAGCCGCGCCGCCGCCCCCTGCCGCACACGCGAGCCCCGCCGCCGGCGCGGCGATGGTCTCCGCCGCCGATCCGCGCGCCGCAGAGGCCGGGGTCGAAATGCTGCGCATGGGCGGCAGCGCAACCGACGCCGCGATCGCGACGATGCTGGCCTTGAACGTGGTGGAGCCGCAGAACTCGGGGCTGGGCGGCGGCGGGTTCTGGCTGCGCAGCGACAGGATCGGCCGGATATCGACCATCGACGGACGCGAATCGGCACCGGCCGCGGCCAGACCCGACTGGTTCTACGGTCCCGACGGAAAGCTGCTGCCGCGCGAGGTGATCGGCATCGGCGGCAAGAGCGCGGGCGTGCCGGGTGCGGTGGCGATGATGGCCAAGGCCCACGCCGAACACGGCAAGCTGCCCTGGGCGACGCTGTTCGGCCCGGCGATCAGGCTGGCGCGCGACGGTTTCGCGGTTTCGGCGCGCATGCACAACGGGCTGAATCTTTACGGTCGCCACGTGACCGGCTGGGCGAAGCGGACCTATTTCACCCCTGCGGGCGACGCGGTCGCGGAGAGCACGATGCTCAAGGAGCCCGAGCTCGCCGACACCTTCGAGCGACTGGCGAAAGGCGGGGCCGGCGTGTTCTACAAGGGCGCCAACGCGCAGGCGATCGCCGCCGCGCTCGACACGGCGGAGGTCAATCCCTCGAAGATGACCGTGGCCGACGTGGAGGGTTACAAGGCGCTCGACCGGGCGGCGGTGTGCGGCGACTATCGCGGCTACAAGGTCTGCGGCATGGGCCCGCCCTCGTCGGGCGGGATCACCGTGCTGATGATCCTGAAGCAGCTCGAACGCTTCGACCTCCACGCGCTGGGCAGCACCTCGCCCGTCGCCTGGCACCTGATCGCCGATTCGGAGCGGCTCGCCTATGCCGACCGCAACATGTACATCGGCGATCCCGGCTACGTCAGCGTGCCGGTCAGGGGGCTGCTCGATCCCACCTATATCGCCAGCAGGTCGGCGCTGATCTCGCCCGACCACATGCTGACCGCGATCGAGCCCGGCCATCCCGCCGGCGCGCCCAAGCGCGTGAAGGTCGCCTTCAAGGACGATCCGGGCACCACCGACCTCGCGGTGGCCGACGCGCAGGGCAACGTCGTTTCCGTCACGACCACGGTGAACGGCTATTTCGGATCGGGCCTCGCGGTGGGCGGCTACATGCTCAACAACGAACTGCCCGATTTCGACTTCGTGCCCTCGCCCGACGGCTATCTCGCCGCCAACGCGGTCGAAGGAGGCAAGCGGCCGCGCAGTTCGATGGCGCCGACGATCGTCTACGGCCCCGACGGCAAGGTGCGGCTCGTCATCGGCGCGGCGGGCGGGGCGACGATCATCTGCCAGGTCGCCAAGGCGATCATCGGCGTGATCGACTGGAACATGACCGCGCAGCAGGCGATCGCCACCGGGCTGATCTTCGCGCCCGGATCGAAGGTCGCGATCGTCGAGCAGGGCAGCGACCTTGTGCCGCTGATCCCCGCGCTCCAGGCGATGGGCGAGACCGTGAAGGTCGCGCCGCTCGGCCTCAAGGCCAACGCGGTCGAATGGGTCGGCGGCAAGTGGGTCGGCGCGGCCGATCCGCGCAGCGAGGGCGTGGCGATGGACACCGCGGGGAACGTCACCCGGATCGTGCGCCGCGCGAACGACCTAAACGGAGCGCATGATTGAATGAGCGGGGGTGCGGGCTGGCAGCGGCGAGGCCATGCGCCAGGATGCCCGGCCCACACACAAACCCACTTCCCACAACGATCGATTCCCCCCGGTTGCCGTAGGATCGGGCCCGCACTAGACCTTGGCGCATCCGTCCCGGCAGAGGACGGCGCAGAGAGGCCAGACGTGCAGCTTTCCGACTTTCCCGCCTACCCCAACCTCGTCGCCATGTTCCTCGACCGCGCGCGCGAGCGGGGGGACAGCCCCTTCCTGTCCGCCAAGCGCGACGGCAAGTGGCAGTCGATCTCGTGGACCGAAGCGGCCGACCGCGTCTGCCTGCTCGCCGAGGGTCTGCTGCGGCTCGGGCTGACCGAGGGCCAGCGGGTCATGCTGGTCAGCGAGAACCGGCCCGAGTGGTGCCTGTCGGACCTGGCGATCATGGCCGCAGGGCTGGTCTCGGTGCCGACCTACATCACCAATACCGAGCGCGACCACCTGCACATCCTCGAAAACTCGGGCGCGCGCGCGGTGATCGTTTCTTCGGCCAAACTCGCCCAGACGCTGCTTCCCGCCGCGCTGCGCGCGCCCTGCGCCGAGCACGTGATCGGCATCGAGCCGCTCAAGCAGGCGCAGTCGGGCACCCTGAACTTTCACGACTGGGACGACCTGATGCAGGGCGACGCCGGGGCCGCGCGTGCCGCGGTTACCGAACGCATCGCGCGGATCGGGCGCGAGCAGACCGCGTGCATCATCTACACCAGCGGCACCGGCGGCGCTCCGCGCGGGGTGATGCAGCACCACGGCGCGATCCTGTGCAACGTCGGCGGCGCGGCCGAGATTCTCGCCAACGACTTCGGCTGGGACGAGGAAGTGTTCCTCTCGTTCCTGCCGCTCTCCCACGCCTACGAGCACACCGGCGGCCAGTTCCTGCCGATCGGCATGGGCAGCCAGATCTACTACGCCGAGGGGCTGGAGAAGCTCGCCAGCAACATCGAGGAAGTGCGCCCCACGATCATGGTCGTGGTCCCGCGCCTGTTCGAGGTGCTGCGCGCGCGGATCATGAAGCAGGTCGAAAAGCAGGGGAAGTTCGCCAACTACCTGATGGACAAGGCCATGGCGATCGGCGAGCGCAAGGCGCACCGCAAGCGGCAGCTCGCCGATTTCCCGATGAGCTTCGTGCTCGAACACACGTTGCGCCCCAAGATCCGCCACCGCTTTGGCGGGCGGATCAAGGCGATGGTCTCGGGCGGGGCGCCGCTCAACCCCGACGTCGGCGTGTTCTTCGATGCGATGGGGCTGACCATGCTGCAGGGATACGGCCAGACCGAGGCCGGCCCGGTGATCAGCTGCAACCGCCCCGCCGCGGGGCTCGCGATGGATACCGTCGGCCCGCCGATGCAGGGGGTGGAACTGAAGATCGCCAGCGACGGCGAGATCCTCGTGCGCGGCGAACTGGTTATGCACGGCTACTGGCAGAACCCGGCGGAAACCGAGCGCGCGATCCCCACCAGCGGGGAGAACGCGGGCTGGCTGCACACCGGCGACATCGGCCACATCGACGAGGCGGGCCGCATCTGCATCACCGACCGCAAGAAGGACATGATCGTCAACGACAAGGGCGACAACGTCTCCCCGCAGAAGATCGAGGGGATGCTGACGCTCCAGCCCGAGATCGCGCAGGCGATGGTGAGCGGCGACAAGCGGCCCTACATCGTCGGCCTGATCGTGCCCGACACCGAATGGGCGATCGAGTGGTCGCAGTCCGAGCACGAGAAGCTCGACTTCGCCGCGCTGCAGGACCTGCCCGCGTTCCGCAACGCGATCCGCGCCGCGATCGACCGGGTCAACAAGGACTTGTCGGTGACCGAGAAGATCCGCCAGTTCACCTTCGCCGACGAAGCGTTCTCCATCGAGAATGGCGAGATGACGCCGAGCCTGAAGATCAGGCGGCACGTGATCCGCGCGCGCTATGGCGAGCGGGTGGACGCGCTTTACAAGGGTTGATTCAAGCGCTTGCGAAACTGGCCGAGTTCCCTGCGGAGATCGGCGTAAGCGCGCTTCAGCCGCTCTTCGAACTCCCCGGTAAAATCACATGGAAGCAGACGTTCGCGGCGGTCGGCCTTGTCGGACTTGTAAACGGTCATCGACTGACGCAGGAAATTGTTGCCTCGGCGATCCCGGAGCGTGATCATTACGCCGTGAGCCAGATAGGCCCGGTCCTCGTCAAGTGCCTGCCAAGCATCTAGGGCGATTTGCCAAGCTTTGCGCTGAGGTTCGGTGGCCTTGAGCCGGTCGGAAAGGTCTCGCAGAGCCTTTAGCCTCTGCCCGGCGAGATGCTGGAGGCGAACATCATGTCCGGCGCTTCGCGCAGTCTCCAAGACCCGCCCGATGGCGTCTTCGCCCCGTGCGAACGTATTGACGCACCGGCCTCGCCAGCTTTCGAAAATTGCGTCGGCATCATCGAATGCCGCCGCCGAATCGACTTTGCTCAAGCCGCTTCCTTCTCCACGTAATCGGGGAAGAAGCTGGGCGCGCGGGTCGACCAGCCCGGCGCGGTCGCGGCGGCTTCGCTGATCGACTGGAGCAGGCCCTTGCGGCGCTCGGGGCGGATCTGCGGCAGCGCGGCGGCGCCGCAGAAGGCGGCGGGCAGCCACGGGCGCACGTCGGGGCCCAGGAGGCGCTCGTAGAGGAAGCGGTACGAGGAGAAGCACGTCAGCCGCTCCTGCGCGAGATCGAAGGCCGAGACGCGCACCAGCTTGCCGATGAAGTCTTCCACGCCCTCGAACCCGCCGCCGCGCGGCATCTTGCGGCGCAGCGTCTTGAGTTCCTGGTAGGCGACGTACTGGCCGCGGATCGAGGACGTTTCCTCGCCGCTGCGCGCCCACAGGCGGAAAGCGTCCTGCCGGCCCAGGCCAACATCGAGGCTGCGCTTGATGTAGCGCTGCTCGGCGGGCGTAAAGCTCGCGAATTCGCGCAGTTCGGCGATTGCCATCGATGCGAAGTCGGTGTTCGACATGCCCCGTCTCCTGTCGCCGCAAGTCCCTGTTGGCGGCAGGAACAGGAAACCACACCATGGTTAACAAGCAGCTAACCCGGGCGGGAGAACGGGTGCGGACTTAATTTGCGAGGTTCACTGACGTGAACTTTCAGACCACCCGCCCCGCCGCCGGTAGCGGAAGTACCAGACCTCGTGGCCATAGACGGCGCGCGCCTTGGCTTCGTAGCGCGTCTCGGGCCAGCCCGAGGGGCGCACGAGGAAGTCCTTCGGCGTCTTCGCCAGCCACTCGAACGAATCGGTATGGCGCTGCATCACCATCAGCGCGTGGCGCAGGTAGACGGGATGGTCGGTGCCGAAGCGGAACTCGCCGCCGGGCTTCAATTTGCGCGCGAAAAGCTCGACCGGCCCGTCGTTCATCATCCGCCGCTTGGCGTGGCGCGCCTTGGGCCAGGGATCGGGATGGAGCAGGTAAAGCATCGTCAGCGCGCCGTCGGGCACGCGCGCGAGCACCTCCAGCGCGTCGCCGTGATGGATGCGCACGTTGCCGAGCGGGGGATGCGCGGGGCTGCCGTCGCTCTTGCGGTCGCCATCGACGTGGACCAGCGCCTGCGCGACGCCGTTGAGGAACGGTTCGGCGCCGATGAAGCCGTGGTCGGGCAGCATGTCGGCGCGCGCCGCCATGTGCTCGCCTCCGCCGAAGCCGATCTCGAAGTGCAAGGGGCAGTCGCGCCCAAACAGCCGCCCGGCCGTCACCGGGCCTTCGCTCGGCACCGCGATACGCGGCAAGAGGTCATCGACCAGCGCCTGCTGGCGCGCGCGCAGG
>JAJXVK010000090.1 GCA_021782155.1 Pseudomonadota bacterium | reverse complement strand
GTGGTTGAGCGGGGCGGGCGCGGCGCGGGAGGCGGCGGTCGCGATACGCTCCGTCACCCCCAGGGTGGGTTTCGCCGGGGCCGGCGCGTCCTCATCTGCCCGGGGATGAGCCGCGAGGAATCCTTGACGCCCGCGCGGCGCTTGAGCCAGGACTCGAAGAAATCGCCGGTCTGCGCCGTCACCGCCAGCACCGCCCCCGCAATCGCCGCAAGGCCGATGTTGGTTGTGTGCAGCGCGGTGTAGAGGCTGGCGCCGGTCGGGCTCAGCGCGGAAATCAGGTAGCCGCCCAGCAGCACCGCAAGCCCGGTCCATATCCCCGCCGCGGCCATCCCGCCGGCGAGCCCCGCCCAGGTCTTCGATGGACTGATCTTCGGTGCGATCTTCGGCCCGCCGATGGCGCGCCCGGTGAAATAGGCGCCGGTGTCGGTGCAGATCACGAGGCCCATCGTGCCGATCAGCAGCGGCTCGGGCATGACCACCAGCGCCAGCGCCGCCCAGCCGATGTAGAATGCGCCGCCGATTACGAAACTGGCAAGTTGCGCGGAAACTTGGCTCGCCTTCTTCGCTAGCAGGACGAACTCAACGAAAACGCCGAAGCCGACCGCGAGGATGAACAGGTCGAGCGCATTGCCGCCCAGCCACAGCGCCGCGCCGGCGATCGCCAGCATGACCGCCGCCGAAGCGATGCGGACCTTGAGGTCGCTCTTCCTGGCCGGGGCCGCGGCGCCGGTTGCCGGTGCGTCAGCGTCCGCCATAGCGCCGCTCGCGCATGGCGAAGGCGTCGATCGCCTCCTTGAGGTGCGCCGGAGTGAAATCGGGCCAGAGCACGTCGGTGAACCACAGCTCGGCATAGGCCGCCTGCCAAAGCAGGAAGTTCGAAAGCCGCTCCTCTCCCGACGTGCGGATCACGAGATCGAGCGGCGGCATGCCGTGCGTGTCGAGATGCACCTCGATCGTTTCGGGGGTCACTTCGCCCTCGGCCGCGGCCAAGGCCGCGGCCCGGGCGATCTCCTGCTGCGAGCCGTAGTTGAGCGCGATGGCCAGCTGGGTGCCCGTGTTGAGCGCGGTGCGCGCCAGCGCATCCTCGATCAGGTCCACGATATCGCCAGCTAGATGTTGATAATCGCCTATTACCCTGAGCCGCACGTTGTTCGCGACGAACTCGTCGATGTCGTTGCGGATGAAGCCCCGCAGCAGACCCATGAGGTCCGCCACCTCATCGGCGGGCCGCTTCCAGTTCTCGCTCGAAAAGGCGTAGAGCGTCAGCGCTTCGAGCCCCATGTCGCGCGCCGCACGCGTCACTTCGCGCACGACCTCGACCCCGCGCTTGTGACCCACCGCGCGCGGCATCAGCCGCTTCCTTGCCCAGCGGCCGTTGCCGTCCATGATGATCGCGACGTGGCGGCAGCCCGCCACGCCATCCGATCCGGCCGGGGCAGCGGCAGAGTTCACTTGCCGAGGATTTCCTTTTCCTTGTGCAGCGCGGCTTCGTCGGCGTCCTTGATGTGGTCGTCGGTCAGCTTCTGCACGTCGGTTTCGGCGCGCTTGCGCTCGTCTTCCGAGATTTCCTTCTTCGCCTCGTCGGCCTTCAGCGCTTCCATCCCGTCGCGGCGCACGTTGCGGATCGCGATGCGCGCCTTTTCGGCATATTGGCTGGCGAGTTTGGCGAGTTCCTTGCGGCGTTCCTCGGTCAGGTCGGGGATCGGCAGGCGCAGCACGTTGCCGTCGTTGATCGGGTTGAGGCCGAGCCCGGCCGAACGGATCGCCTTCTCGACCGGGCCCACGTTCGACTTGTCCCACACCTGGACCGAGATCATGCGCGGTTCGGGTACCGAGACGGTCGCGACCTGGTTCAGCGGCATGTGGCTGCCATAGACCTCGACCGTGACCGGATCGAGCAGCGCGGTGCTGGCGCGCCCCGTGCGTAGGCCCGCAAGATCGCCCCTGAGCGATTCCACGGCGCCCTTCATGCGGCGTTCGAGATCGGCCTTGTCGTACTTGGCCATGATTCAGGCTCCCTTCTGAACGACTGTTTTCGTGCCTTCGCCGGCGAGAACGCGGGCAAGGTTGCCCTTCTCGCGGATCGAGAACACCACGATCGGAATGTCGTTGTCGCGGCACAGCGCCACCGCGCTCGCGTCCATTACCTTCAGGTTCTGGGCGAGCACCGTATCATAATTCACTGTATCGTAACGCCTGGCTTGCGGGTTGGTCTTGGGATCGCTGTCATAGACCCCGTCGACGCTGGTGCCCTTCAGCAGTGCGTCGCACTTCATCTCGGCGGCGCGCAGCGCGGCGCCCGAATCGGTGGTGAAATAGGGACTGCCCACGCCCGCGGCGAAGATCACCACGCGGCCCTTTTCGAGATGCCGTTCGGCGCGGCGGCGGATCACCGGCTCGCATACCTGGTCCATCTGCACCGCCGACTGGACCCGTGTCTTCACGCCGAGTTGTTCGAGCGCGTTCTGCATGGCGAGCGCGTTCATCACTGTCGCCAGCATGCCCATGTAGTCGGCCTGCGCGCGGTCCATGCCCTTCGCCGCCCCGGCCATGCCGCGGAAGATGTTGCCGCCGCCGATGACGAGGCAGATCTCGAGGCCCGTATCGTGCGCCGCCTTCACCTCCTTGGCGAGCTCGGCCACGAATTCGGGATCGATCCCGAACTGCTGGCTGCCCATCAGGACTTCGCCCGAGAGCTTGAGCAGGACGCGCTTGTACTTGGGCTGGCTCATGGGTTCCCGATTGCGGACGTTGGGGAGGATTGGGCGGCCCTTATAGCCGCATGCCGGGTGCTGCCAAGTGCGCAGCGCGCCCATATGCGAAGCGCGCCCCCGCCCGGAGGCGGAGGCGCGCCCTGCGTCTTGCCGAATGGCTTACTTGATGCCGGCAGCAGCGGCGACTTCGGCGGCGAAGTCGCTCTCTTCCTTCTCGATGCCTTCGCCGAGCTGGAAGCGGACGTAGTCCTTCAGCACGATCTTGGCACCGGCTTCCTTGCCCGCTGCATCGACGACCTGCTGGACCGGGGTCTTGTTGTCCATCACGAAGACCTGGCTGAGCAGCGCGTTTTCCTTGGCGTACTTGGCGACCGCGCCTTCGACCATCTTGGCCTGCACGGCTTCGGGCTTGCCGCTCTCGGCAGCCTTCTCGGCCGCGATCTTGCGCTCGCGCTCGATCAGGTCGGCATCGAGGCTGTCGGCGTCGAGCGCCAGCGGGAAGGCTGCGGCGATGTGCATCGCGATCTGCTTGCCGAGGGCTTCCAGCCTGTCGGCCGGAGCGTCCGATTCGAGCGCGACGAGCACGCCGATCTTGCCGAGGTTCGGCGCGGCGGCGTTGTGCATGTAGGGCACGACCACGCCGTTCGAAACCGAGACCGACTTGATGCGGCGCACCTGCTGGTTCTCACCGATCGTGGCGACGTTGTTGGTCAGCTTGTCGCCGACGGTGCCGCCATCGGGATAGGCGGCGGCCTTCAGCGCCTCGACGTCGTCGGCGCCAAGGCCCAGCGCCACTTCGGTCGTCTTGCGCACGAAGTCCTGGAACTGGTCGTTCTTGGCGACGAAGTCGGTTTCCGAGTTGACCTCGACCGCAACGCCCTTGGTGCCTTCGACGGCGACGCCGACAAGGCCCTCTGCCGCGGTGCGGCTCGACTTCTTGGCGGCGGCGGCCAGGCCCTTCGCGCGCAGCGCGTCGACCGCGGCCTCGAAGTCGCCGTTCGATTCATCGAGCGCCTTCTTGCAGTCCATCATGCCGGCGCCGGTGCGCTCGCGCAGGTTCTTCACGTCAGTGGCGGTGTAAGCCATCGCGTTGGTCCTCTTGATCTTGTTCAAACGGTGCGGCCGCGGCTGCATGCGCCGCGGCCCCTATTGCGTGTTCGGGACAGTGGTGTGACAGGGGCGCGGCTCCGGGGCCGCGCGCCCTGTCCGCGAGGCGTCAAGCCTCGGCGGCCACTTCCTCGGCTTCCGGCTCGTCCATCGCGCCGAGGTCGACGCCGGCGTCGGCGGCGGCTTCACGGCCACCGCGGGTCGCGGCGGTGGCGATCGCCTCGCAGTAGAGGCGGATGGCGCGGCTTGCGTCGTCGTTCGCCGGAACCGGGAACGCGATGCCGTCGGGCGAGACGTTCGAATCGAGGATCGCCACGACCGGGATGCCGAGCGTGTTGGCTTCCTTGATCGCCAGCTCTTCCTTGTTGGCGTCGATCACGAACATCACGTCGGGGATGCCGCCCATGTCGCGGATGCCGCCAAGCGACATCTCGAGCTTGTCGCGCTCGCGCGTGAGCTGGAGGACTTCCTTCTTGGTGAGGCCCGCGGTGTCGCCCGAGAGCTGCTCTTCAAGCGCCTTCATGCGCTTGATCGACTGGCTGATCGTCTTCCAGTTGGTGAGCATGCCGCCAAGCCAGCGGTGGTTGACGAAGTGCTGGCCCGAACGGCGCGCGGCCTCGGCGATCGGCTCCTGCGCCTGGCGCTTGGTGCCGACTAGCAGGACCTTGCCGCCGGCCTGCACGGTGGCCGACACGAAATCGAGCGCGCGCGCCATCAGCGGCACGGTCTGCGACAGGTCGAGGATGTGGATGCCGTTGCGCGCGCCGAAGATGTACGGCTTCATGCGCGGATTCCAGCGGTGGGTCTGGTGGCCGAAATGAGCGCCGGCCTCGATGAGCTGTTGCAGCGTGACGGTGGGAGCCGCCATAGCGTATTTCCTTTCCGGTTGTGCCTCTGGGAAGCTGGAACCGTGCGGAGACGCCCGCTGCGGCACCGGGATGTGTGCTTCCCATGTGGATTTGCCGAGGGCCCGAAGTGGCGGGAATTCGCCATTTCGACCGACCGGCGGCGGCCCCTTAGCGCATGCGCGCGGCGGAATCCACCCTCAATTCATCGCAGATGCGACTCAACCTGCCGCGAATAGCGCTTGACAAGATAGAACAAACAGTGAACATTCCGAATCAGCAATCATACGGACAGGAACCCGCCGCCAGGGGATGCGTTATCCACAGGCGGTCCACAAGCCCTCAACGGTTTGTGGGCCGCGGGCGGGGGACGGAAGGATCGGAAGAAAGCCATGCTCGCCGCTGCCATTTCACTGCTTTTCGCCCTCTCCGCCTGCTTCGCGGTGTTCGCGATCGTCCACACCGTCCGCAGCCAGACGGCGAGCGTAGTCCGCTTGCTCGAAGAGGCGCGGGGCGTGCGTACCGAACGCAGCTTCGCGGTGCGCTATGCGGGCGTGGAGGCTCCCGTGACGACTGCGGCCGGGCTGCCCCGCCCGCGTCTTGCCGCGCGCGGCGCGATCAGCCGGATGCCGATTGCGACCCGGCAGCCGCTGCGCGCTGCCGCCTGACCCGCGCGTAGCGGATCACGCCCAGCGGCATCAGCGCCAGGTACACCGCGCAGATCCCCACCAGCGTCATCCACGGCTCGGTGAGCAGCGCGGCGATGACCAGCCCGGCCAGCGCAAGCACTTCCAGCCGGATCGTCTTGCGCGGGCGCATCGAGGACCACGACAGGGTGGCCATGTTCGATATCATCAGGAAAGCGATCGCGACGGCCCACGCCGCTACGAGCCAGGGTTCGCGGAAAAGGTCGTTGCCGCTGGCGATCCACAGGTAGAGCGGCAGGAACGCGAGGCCCGCGCCGAGCGGGGCGGGAACGCCGGTCAGGAAGCCCGCCGACTTGTGCGGCTGGTCCTTCAGGTCGATCCGCGCGTTGAAGCGCGCGAGCCGCAGCGCGCAGGCGACGGCGAAAGCCAGCGCCGCCAGCCAGCCGAGACGCGGCAGGCCCTGCAGCGACCACAGGAACAGGATCAGCGCCGGGGCGACGCCGAACGAAATGGCGTCCGACAGGCTGTCCAGCTCCGCGCCGAAGCGCGATTCGGCCTTCATCAGCCGCGCCACGCGCCCGTCGATCCCATCGAGCACCCCAGCGAGGATGACGGCCATGACCGCACGTTCCCAGTCACCCATGATGCCGAAGCGGATGCCGGTCAGTCCCGCGCAGAGCGCCGCCGAGGTCACCGCGTTGGGCGCGAGCGCGCGAAGCGTGAGGCCGCGCGGCAAGCGCTCGCGATCGACCTCGTCCTCGTCGAAGTCGCCGGGGCCCGGCGCGGGCGCGTCGGTCACTGGCTGACGCCCTCGATCATCGGCGCCTGGCCGATCTCGGCGAGCACGGTCTCGCCCGCGACGACCTTCTGCCCCATCAGCACCTTCGGCTCGGTCCCGGCGGGCAGGTACACGTCGACGCGGCTGCCGAAGCGGATCAGGCCCACGCGCTGTCCTGCCGCGACGATATCGCCCGGCTTGACGAAGGGCACGATGCGCCGCGCCACCAGCCCTGCGATCTGGGTAAAGCCGATCATCGTGCCGTCGCCGCGCTCGACGAGGATGTGCTGGCGCTCGTTCTCCTCGCTCGCCTTGTCGAGGTCGGCGTTCACGAACTTGCCGGGGATATAGACCACGCGGCTGATCGTGCCGCCGATCGGCGCGCGGTTGATGTGAACGTCGAACACCGACATGAAGATCGACACGCGCGTGACGGGATCGGTTCCCAGGACTTTCGCGCCTGTGCCGTCCTCGGCCGAAAGCTCGCGCGGCGGCGGCACCTTCTGGATCAGCGTGATGAGACCGTCCGCGGGCGAGACCACGAAGCGGTCGTCGCGCGGGGTGACGCGGTGCGGATCGCGGAAGAACGCGAGGATACCGATCGTCAGGCCGGCCAGCGGCCAGGCGATCGTCTCCCAGGCGAGGAACGCCGTGACCAGGCACAGCGCCGCCGAAATCAGCGCGAACTTGCGACCCTCGGGGTGAACGGCGGGCCAGCTCCAGCCAGCACTGCCGCGCCCCCGGTTATCGAGAATTTCTCCGGGCATGGGGCCCCTCTAGGGCTTGTACCGCGAAGCGGCAAGCACGGCTTTCCCGGGTCAGGCGACCTTGCGCACGAACACCGCGCCGACCGAATAGCCCGCGCCGAACGAGCAGATCAGCCCGGATTCGCCCGCACCAAGGTCGTCGCTGTGCTTGTGAAAAGCGATGATCGAGCCCGCGCTCGAGGTATTGCCGTAGGTGTCAAGCACCGTCGGGCTCTCGTCCTCGCTCGCCTCATGACCCAGAACGCGCTGCGAAATCAGGCGGTTCATCCCCGCGTTGGCCTGGTGCAGCCACATGCGGCGCAGGGCCGCGGGGTCGATGCCCAGCCGGCCCGCTTCCTCGACGATCATCGCCGCGACCATCGGCACCACTTCCTTGAACACCTTGCGCCCCTCCTGGACGAACAGCTTGTCCGCCGCGCCAGCTGTCTCGGGCGTGGCGCGGTTGAGGAAGCCGAAGTTGTTGCGGATGTTGTTCGAGAACACCGTCTTCAGCCGCGTGCCGAGAATCTCCCAATGCGGCTTCGGCGCGATGTCCTTCGCCTCGACCAGCACCGCGGTCGCCACGTCGCCGAAGATGAAGTGGCTGTCGCGGTCGCGCCAGTTCAAATGCCCCGAGCAGATCTCGGGATTGACCACCAGCACCGAGCGCGCGTTGCCCGAACGCACGAAGTCCGCCGCTGTCTGGATGCCGAAGGTGGCGGAGGAGCACGCCACGTTCATGTCGAAGGCGAAGCCGTCGATGCCCAGCGCCTGCTGGATCTCGATCGCCATCGCCGGATAAGCGCGCTGCATGTTCGAGGCAGCGCAGAGCACCGCGTCGACCTCGCCCGCATCGCGCCCGGCCCGCGCCAGCGCGTCCCGCGCGGCGGCCACGCCGATCTCGGCCATCACCGAGATTTCCCCGTTCGGTCTTTCAGGCCAGCGCGGCGTCATGATCGCAGGGTCGAGGATCGGCGCCTTGCCAAGCACGTGGCGTGCCTTGATCCCGCTCGCCTTCTCGATGAACTCGGCCGAACTGGGCATCAGCTCGGTCACACCACCGGCGGCGATTTCCGCGGCGTTTTCGGCGTTGAACGCGGAGGCATAGGCGTTGAAGCTTTCGACCAGTTCCTCGTTCGAGATCGAATCGGGGGGTGTGAACAGGCCGGTGGCGGAAATGACGGGAGTGATCGACATGGGTACCCTCTCAACCAGCGACAGCGTCTAGAACGCCGCCGCCTACCCGGCAAGCCGCCCGCTCAGCCGGTTATCAATGCGGCAGGCACCTTCACCGGCATGTCGAGCAGCTGCTGCGCCTTGCCCTTGGCCAGCGGATCGAGCCGCAGGCTGGAGAACTGCCCGCCGCCCAGCGCATCCTTGCAGTGAAGATTGAGCGCGCCAAGACCCGGCAATTCATAGCGCACCACCGCCGGGTTCGCTCCGCCCTCGAACTCGTGCGCGAAGTACGAAAGCACCGCGCCCTCGGCCAGCGCGGCGCGGATCCACGGCATGAACTCGGGCCGCCGCGCGATCACGCCGACGTTGAAGGCGTCGCCCTTGTCGCCGCTCCTCGCCCAGGCGAGCCGGACCAGCGGCACTTCTGTATCGCCCGCGGCCACATCCGCGGTGTCGCCGCGCGCGGGCGCAATCACTGCCGCAGGATCGAAGCGCCCTGCCCCGCCCACGTAAGTGCGCGTGTCGCTCGCATCGCCCAGCGTCACCGTGACCGGCACCTCCTCGACGGGTATCGTCACCGAGAACACGCGATAGACCGGCGTGACTTGCGGGCGCGCGCCGAACCAGCCAGCGGTGCCGACAGCCATCGAGGTGGTGGGCGAATCGAACTCGCGCAGGAACGGCGCGAAGGCGGCCTCGTCGTCGTGTTCGAGGCCGATCTTGTAGATCACTTCGCGCACGTCCTGCGCGCGGGCGTTGGCGCCATAGCTCGCCTCGGCACCGATCACTTCGATCCGCTTCGCACGATAAGGACCGATGTTGCGCCCGCGCAGCATCTCCTCGGAGCGGGTCACGGTGGCGTCGGCCTGCGCCTGCGCCTGCCGCGCCGCGTCGCGCCCGACCACGGTCATGAAGGCCATGACGCGGAAGCCGTCGGCCCATGTCACGCAGACCTTGTACTTGCCGGTGGGCGGATAACCACGCGTGCCCGTGACCTTCACGCGATTCTCGCCGACTTGCTCGACGCGCGTGGTGGTGAAATCGCAGACAACGTCGGGCAGCCGGTAGAGCTGCGGGTCGTCGATCTCGTAGAGGATCTGCTCGGCAACCACGGCTTCGCTGACGAGCCCGCCCGAGCCTTCGGGCTTGGTGACCACAAAGCTGCCGTCCGCCGCGCATTCGATGATCGGATAGCCGATGTGCGCCCAGTCGGGCACCTGTTCCCAGTCGGTGAACAGCCCCCCGGTCGCCTGCGCGCCGCATTCGATCACATGCCCGGCGAGCGAGCCTTGCGCCAGCTGGTCGTGGTCGCCCTCGCCCCAGCCGAACTCGTGGACGAGGATGCCCAGCGTCAGCGCCGAATCGACGCAGCGCCCGGTGATCACCACGTCCGCGCCCATCGACAGCGCGCGGGCGATCGGGCCCGAACCGAGATAGGCGTTGGCGGTCATCACCTTGTCGTGCGGCGGGAAGGCGGCGCCGGTGAACAGCTCGTGCTGCCCGTCGATCTCGCCCAGCCGGTCGATGAGGTCATCGCCCTCGACGATCGCGATCTTCATGGCGATGCCCGCATCGCGCGCGATCTGCTCCATCCGCGCAAGGCAAGCGCGCGGGTTCACCCCGCCCGCGTTGGTAACGATCTTCGTGCCGGTGCGCTTCAGTTCGGCGAGGTTGTCCTTCCACACCCACTCGGTGAAGTCGGCGGCATAGCCCAGGTCCGCACGGTGCCGCTTCATCGCGCCGAGCGCCGACATCGTTGCCTCGGCAAGGTAATCGAGGATCAGGTAGTCGACCCCCGCCGCGATCAGTTGCGTGGGCGCGACGCTGCTGTCGCCATAGAACGCGCAGGCGCCGCCGATGCGCACGGTTTTCATGGGGAACCTCTCCATTGCCATTGCTCGCGAGTGGACCGGGGCGGAGGGGTTCTTGTCAAGCGATAGGTTCGCGTCCGAGCGACTTCGAGGCAAAGCCGGTGGGCAAATCCGCCATCGTGGATTTCGTGGGAAGCGGTGGTGGAAAGGGCTGGATGGTCCAAGCTGCGCTCTGGCCGTCTCCGTGCCTCGCTCCCGCCGCCGTGCGCCATACGTCGGCAGCCCGCACTGACAAACGAAGAGTTTGCCGCGCAGGAAGTCGCAACAGCCCTCCTGCTCAGGGCTTCTTGCGCAACGGTGAGGCGCGCGCCACAGCATTCGTCTCGGGAGCCCGCCGGATCAGTTGGAGTCCGCTGCCGCCGCGCAAGAGGTCGGCAAACAGAATCCTCGTGCGAGGGACCGGCCGAGGACGCTCGATGGCGTCGCTGAAATCCGTTTACGGAGCGGGCGCAACGATCATCGCGCGACATGGCAGCGCCGCATCGGGCGTTCCGGTGTGCGAATGCGAGTCGTTCATCCGCAAGGCAGCGCTAAGCCTGGCCGTTGTTCCCCCTGTTCCGATATCCGCAAATCCTCACAATGCCGTGGCCTGGATGTATTTCAAAAGAATCCTTTGGTTTCCCATAATCGATAGAAATGAAAACCTAAGGTGTTCTCCAGAAATTTGGAACAAGACATATCTATATAATCTGTTCCACAATTGCAGATATTTCCAATTCTGACGCTGTCCAATCGGCGCTGAACTTCCCACGTATTCCGAACAAGGCTTTCGCGATGACCTGTGCATTACCTCCTGACCAGAGCGCGGCCAGCTCGTCCGCCATGGGATCGTCGACCTTGCCCCATCCGGGCGAGTTGTCGCCGCGGATGTGGCGGAGCCATGCGGAGATGGCGGTGAGGATCGCGGGGCACTGGCGACCTTCGCGCTGGTGCGCGACGAGCGTTTCGAGCCAGCGCTGGGGGATCTTCTGGCTGCCGTCCATCGCGATCTGGATCAGCTTGTGGTGGAGCGCTGGG
>JAJXVK010000089.1 GCA_021782155.1 Pseudomonadota bacterium | reverse complement strand
AGCCGGTCCGCCCATTGCCGGGCTTCGATCCGGTAGGTCTTGCCGACAAGGCGCGTCAGCCCGTCGTGGCTTACCGGGATGTGCAGGTTGTCCGAATAGTTGTCGCCCACGTTCTTCCAGTTGACGGCGCGCGGGCGGTGGCGGACCGGCGCCATGCGCTCCATGTCCTCGAAGCGGTAGAGCGAGACCTCGTCCTCGAACGGGGCCATCATTTCGGCGACGGAAGGAAAGCCCGAGGGTTTGAGGCACACGAAGACGAAGCCGTGCCACACTTCGAGCGCGACGGGCACAAGCCCGTTCTCTTCCAGCTTCAGTGCCGGATATTCGGACTTCATCGGCACGCCCGAAAGGCGCCCGTCGCTCTCGAAGGTCCAGGCGTGATAGGGACAGATCAGCTTCTTCGCGCAACCCGAAGGGCCCTCCACCAGCCGCATCGCGCGGTGCCGACAGACATTGGTGAAGGCGCGGACCTGCCCATCGTCGCCGCGGATGACGACGACGCTTTCGCCCAGGTAGTCGATGGTCTGATATTCGCCGGGGTTCGCGACCTCGCTGACGTGGCAGACGATCTGCCAGCTTGGCCGGATCACCCGCTCCATCTCGAGCGTGAAGAACTCCGGGTCCGAATAGATCCAGCCGGGCAGGCTGAAATCGGCGTCGGGATCGACGTCGGAACTCTCGATGGAGGCGAAGGCGTGGTCGAGCTTGGTCATGGACGTTTGCACATTGGGGGCACCGACTCCGATGTCTTGTTGGACGTTCGTACAACAAGTGCTATGGCTCGGCAAGTGAGCAGCCTCCCAGCCTTTCGCCGGTCAGAACCCGACGCACGCCGCGCAAGCCTCGTCGAGGCCTGCGCGCGGGTGCTGGCGCGCGAGGGCGCAGCGGGCGCCAGCGTGCGCGCCATCGCCGCCGAGGCGGGCGTGTCGCCGGGGCTGGTCGGGCACTATTTCGAAGGTGTCGATGCGCTGGTCGCGGCAACCTACGCCCACGTCGGCGCGCAAGTCGATGCAGCACTCGATGCGGCGCTGGAGGGCGCGGGCGACGATCCGCGGGCCCGACTCGAGGCCTACCTCACCGCCAGCTTCGCCCCCTCCATCGCGCGCGGCGAACTGCTCGCGACCTGGGTTGCGTTCTGGAGCCTCACCGCCAGCCGCCATGACATCGCCCGCCAGCACGACGAGCAATACGCGCGGTTCCGCTCGCGTCTTGAGGCGCTGCTGGGCGAATGTGGCGTTGCGGCCGGACGGCGGCGCGCGCAGGCCATCGCGCTCACCGCGCTGGTCGACGGGTTGTGGCTGGAACTGTGCCTTTCACCCGCGGTGCTCTCGCCCGCAGATGTGGCCCGGATCGTTCGCGAACATGCCGGACTGACGATTCGGGGCTGAAACGCGACGGCGCGGACCGGCCGGGCAACTCCGCGCCCGGCCTCACCGCGTCGCGGAACCCGTTACTGCGCTGCCGATGAGGCAGCCGCCTCGGCCGGCGAGGCAGCAGCCGACGATGCCGAAGTCGCCGCGGCGGGGCTCGCCGCGCCGAACCCGCACTGCGACTGTTCCATTGGGATCTGCTTGGTGATCCGCGTGGCGTTCTCGGCATAGGCCTCGGTCACCGATCCGTGGTTCACGGTCTTGCCCTTGAGCGGGCTCACGCCTTCGCACAGGTGGAAGACGTGCGGCGTGGAGGACTTCTTCGCGCCGTTCTCGGGCGCGATCCAGAAGACCACGTCCTGCCCGCCGGGGTGCGCGGCGTCCTTGGTCGCATCCGCCACGGCGGCGGAATCGCGCGCAATGTCCTGCGCCTGCGCAGCGACTTCGGGCGAGCAGGCGGTGGTGGGCTGACCGCCCTTGATCTGAGCCGCGCACTGATTCATGTCCTGCGTGTACTGCTCGACCGACGGCGGCTTGAAGCTGACCCCGAACAGCGTGGCGACCACCGCCAGCGCGACGCCGACGCCGCCGGCGATCTTCTTGTTCTTGGGGTCCATGTCCTTGTCCATGAAGATCAGGACAATGAGCGGCAGGAAGGCGATCAGCGTGATGATCGCGCCAAGCTGGTTCTGGACGAAGAAGCGGAAGGCGTCGGCCCGGCTCGCCGGATCCTGCGTGTTGGCCTTCTTCCACAAGAGATTGCCGGCGATCGCGAATACCGCGATGGCTGCCAGCAAGACGATCAGCAGCACCATTCCGCCGTGGTCGAACTTGTGCTGCCTGAGCATCACGATCGCGGCGATCTCGGTGCCGATCGCGACGGCCCATGCCACCGCGGCGAAGATCCTGAATCGCGTGGCTGCGCCCTTCTGGTCTTGCGTCGCCTTCCAGGCCTTGGTGACGTCGACTTGTGCACCCGGTTCGTTGTCGGACATGTTCGGACCCCCAATCTCGGTATCTTCGCGCTGATGACGTTTACCCGGCGTTCGAAGTCGCCTCGGGCCAAGACATTACAATACCTTCTGCGTCCGTGATCTAGCCGAGGTCGCGGGGCGGGACCAGCGATATTCGCGTGCCGCCGCCGGCGCTCGAAAGGCGCCCGCCCTTCGCGCCGCCTCAACCAACCTGTCGGAAACTGCCCCTGCGCCTTCAGCCCCTACTTCGACAGTTCGGGGATCAGCGTCAGGAAAAAGACCACGCCCGGCGCGATGTTGGACAGCGGGATGCGCTCGTTCAGGCCGTGGGCGAAGCTGTCCGAATCCTTGATGAAGAACGGCGCAGCGCCATAGCTGTCCACGCCGAGGGCGCGGTACCACATCGAATCCGACGCGCCCGAGGCCTGCACCGGGAACACCGGCACGCCGGGCCAGGACCTGGCCATGGCGTCGGTCACCGCCTTCACGAAATCGGGCCGCATCGGCGAAGCGGGCGAAGCGACCGATTCGTCGCCGGTGGCATCGGCGACCTTGATTTCCGGCATGCCGATGACCCGCTCCAGCTCCTGCCGGATCTCCTCGCGCGTGTGGCCCGGGAAGATTCGGCAGTTGATGTTCGCGGTCACGCTTTGCGGAAGCGCGTTCTGGGCGTGGCCGCCCTCGATCATCGTCGGAACGCAAGTGGTGCCGATCTTGCCGACCTGAGCCGGATCGGCGCGCAGCACGGCGATGGCCTCCGGATCGTTCGGATTGGCCGCGAACGCGCGCATCGCCTGGGCCATCTTCGGATCGGTTTCGAACTTCGCGGCATTTTCGAAGAAGGCCTTCGTGACCGGGTTGATCTCTGTCTTGAAGTGATAGGCTCCGATCTTCTCGATCGCCTGCGCCATCTGGACCATGGCGTTGACCGGACGCGGTTCGGAGCTGTGCCCGCCGGGGTTGGTGACGGTCAGAGAATAGTCGTTATAGGTCTTCTCGGCGCCGTCCCAGGTCCAGAACAGCGGCTTGCCGCTTGTCTCGTCAAAGGTGCCGCCGCCGCCGTCGATGTTGATCACCAGGCCGGCGTCCTTCAGCTTCCTGGCGATGATCGCGCCGGTCTTCATCGTGGTTTCCTCATCACCCGAAAACTGGATGATGATCGTGCGCCTGGGCTTGTAGCCTTCGCGCCGCAGTTCGATCAGCGAGGCCACGGCAAGCGCGGCGCTGGTCTTCATGTCGCTGGACCCGCGACCATACAGCATCCCGTTCTCGACGATGGGCGTGAACGGATCGCGCACCCAGTCCTTCGGATCGGCCTGAACGACATCGAGGTGCCCCGAGATCACCAGCGGCTTGAGCTTGGGGTCGCTGCCGGGCCACGTCGCGATCATGTAGGCGGTGTCGTCCACCGGCGTGATCTCGATGTCGCTATCCTTCCAGCCGCCGGCGATCAGGGCATTGGCCATCAGGCGATCGACGTCGATGGTCTTGTTGCCCGGCCCGGCGACCGAACGCAGCGCGATGGCCTGCTTGGCGAGTTCAAGCGTCTGGGCTTCGGCGACGGGATGGCCGGCGGGCTTCGCCAATACCGGCGGCGCGGTCAGCGCGGTGGCGGCGACGGTCAGGGCGACGAGGTTACGAAGGCTCATGTGGGGCGAATCCCTGTTCTGTTTGCAGAGCGCAACGCTAGCGCCGGATTGCCGCAAGGAAAGGCGTTTCGTAACCAGCGAAACGAAAAAGGCCGCGGCGTTTCAAAAACGCCGCGGCCAAGTCCAGGGTAGAACCCGTCATGTCGTGAAAGCGGTCAGCCCTTGACCTTCGAAGTGTCGAAAGTGCCAAGACCGGGCTTGAAGCTCTTCTCGTCGAGGAACTGGCGCGTCGCTTCCTTGCGCGCGGCGGCCCCACCGAAGCTGTGCAGCGCTTCCTGCGCGCGGATCTGGTAGTCGAGCGCGTTGTCGTAGGTCATGTCGACCATGCGGCGCACCGCATACTTGGTGGCGCGAAGGGCGTGGCCGTCCTTCTTCTTGAGCGCCTCGCAGATTTCCAGCACGCGGGCCTTCAGCCTGTCCGCCGGAACCGCCTCGGTGACGAGGCCCTGCGCTTCGGCTTCCTTGCCCGACAGATTCTCGCCCATCATCGCGTGGTACATCGCCTTGCGGAACGGCATCAGTTCCTGCACGACCTTCGAGGCGCCGCCGCCGGGCAGGATGCCCCAGTTGATCTCACTGAGGCCGAACTGCGCGTCCTCGGCGGCGATCGCGATGTCGCAGCCGAACAGCGGGCCGTAGCCGCCGCCGAAGCACCAGCCGTTGATCATCGCCACGGTCGGCTTCTCGTACCAGCGCAGGCGTTCGAACCAGCCGTAGCTTTCGCGCTGCGACTTGCGGATCGCCCACAGGCCCTGCGCTTCGGTCTCGCGGAAGTATTCCTTGAGGTCCATGCCCGCGGTCCAGGCATCGCCCTCGCCGGTGAGCACGAGGACCTTCACGTCGTCGCGGAATTCGAGTTCCTCGAGCACCTTCTTCATCTGACGGTTGAGCTTGGGGCTCATGCAGTTGCGCTTTTCGGGGCGGTTGAACTTCACCCAGGCGATGCCGTCGGCCACTTCCCAGGCGACGGTATCTTCCTCGGCACGCTGTGTAGCAGGGGTATCGGCCATGATGACTTTCTCCTTCAGGGCGGCGGGAGGCCGCGGTCCGCTGCGCCGGGTAGCGGCAGGCGACTCTCCCTGTTTGTTATGATGTATAGCAATCCAGTTTGCTATGAGCAAGAACGATCGCTATGCCTGCGCGAGCCATGAAAGACCCGCTATCCCGCTTGCCCGGCTATGCACTGCGCCGCGCCGCATCGGCCATGATCGCCGAACTGGCCGGTCGCCTTTCGGAGATCGGCCTGCGCCATACCGACGCTTCGGCGCTGCTCCTGATCGAGGCCAACGAAGACGTCACCGCCAGCGCGCTGGGGCGGATGCTCGACATCCAGCGCGCCAACATGGTGCCGCTGGTGGGGCGGCTGGAAGCGGCCGGACTGATCGAGCGTGAACCGATCGACGGCAAGTCGCATTCGCTGCGCCTGACCGCGCGCGGCCACGCCCGCCTTGCGGAGGCGCGCGCCATCATCGACCAGTTCGAGGGCGAATTGCTCGGGCGAATTCCTGCTGAACACCGCGCCCACCTGCTTCCCGCACTCAACGCATTGTGGATCAATGATAAGTCTGGTTAGCAATGCATATGTTGCACTTGCAGATACACTAATATGTCGAAAATGTCTCTATATTATGGTGTTGATTTCCGAATTTCCGTATGCGAATGCACAATATGCGAAAATCACGATTGCAGTTTTCGCAATTAACTTTGTCGTTTTCGCACTTGCACAATGCGGCAGATTAAAGCATCTGGAGCATGCCTTTCAGGCATCCTCTCCCAAACTTTTCAAGGCCGCCTCCGGGCGGCCTTTTTTTTGCCCGCACCGCAAACCCGTCCATCAACTGGTTTCCGTTGAAGTCTCAATGGTTTCTGGTGCGACCATGCGGGCCGGTCACGGTCGATCCGGACGCCTCCGGATCGCCACCTTCGGATCGGAAGCTTGCGAATCAGCCGTGGGGCAGCAGCACCGTGCGACCGACGACCGCGCGCGAGGCCATCGCGTCGAACGCCTCGCGCCACCGCGAGAGCGGCAGCGCACGATCGACGTGGGGGCGGATGACGCCCTCGGCGGCCAGCCGCACGATCGTCCCGGAGTCCTCGGCGCCCCTGTCGGGAAATCGTCGCGAATACTCGCCCGCGCGCACCCCGACCATCGAGAAGCCCTTGATCAGCGCGATGTTGGCGCCGAGCGCCGGGATGCGCCCGCTGGCGAAACCGATCACCAGCAGCCGCCCGTTGAAGGCGATGCAGCGCACCGACTGGTCGAACGCATCGCCGCCGACCGGATCGTAGACGAGGTCCACGCCTTGCCCGCCGGTGATCTCGAGCACCTGCTCGCGAATCCCCTCGCCCGGGTCGATCACCTGTTCGGGCGCATAGAGCCGCGCGATCGTCGCGCGCTTTTCCGCGTTCGAGGCCACCGCGATCACGCACAGGCCGAGGTGGCGGGCCAGGTCGACCGCAGCGAGCCCTACTCCGCCCGCCGCACCATGCACCAGAAGCCACTCGCCCGCCTGAGCCTGCCCGCGCCGCACCAGCGCGACCCATGCGGTGACGTAGGCGGCGCGCAGCGCGGCCGCCTCGGGGAACGACAGCGCATCGGGCAGCGCCATTGTCGCGCTCGCGGGGAACACGCCGTAGCCCGCCAGCCCGCCCGTCTTCGCGCCCGACAACACGCGCTGACCCTCGCGCAAGCCCGTGACGCCATCGCCCAGCGCGACGACGGTTCCGGCGGCTTCCATGCCCGGCACGAACGGCAGCGGCGGCTTCACCTGGTATTCGCCGCGCGTCATCAGCAGGTCGGGAAAGCCGAGCCCCGCCGCCTCGATCCGGATGAGCACCTCGCCCGGACCGGGGCGCGGTACGGGCATCTCGACGAAGTGGCAGCCCGAAAAGTCCCGCGACAGGGCCTGCACCTCGAGCGCCTGCATTGTAGTGGACATGGTCAGGGCATCTGTCATTCGATCACGGGGATTTCCGGCTCGCTGCCGGGCAGCGGAACACCGTGCGAGGCTGTTTCGGCCAGCCGCTCCAGCCGCTGGCGGTGCTCGGCCTCTCCGCCAAGCGGGAACTTCGACAGCACGAACAGCGCGATCAGCGAGAATACGGCCATCAGCCCGCAGTAGACCAGCACGAGATTGTCGAGCACGTCCTTGCCGACCTTTCCCGGCACGGCATGGATCGGAAAGGCAACCGCCGTGAGGATCGCGCCGGTCAGGAACAGACCGAAGCCCGAAACGCATTTCTGCATGAAGAACGATCCGGCGAAGAAGATGCCCTCGCGCCGCTCGCCCGATCGGGCCTGCGCGTCCTCCACCACGTCGGCCATCATCGAGGCGAGCATGATCGCCACGCCCACGCCGAACACCTGCGCCAGCGCGGTCAATCCCATCAGCAGCGGCAAGAGGATCAGCGTGCCGTTGGCGGGCATCACGTCCGTCACCCTGCCCAGCATCGGCGCCGCGGCGATGACCGGATAGATCGCCACGCACCACATCCCGGCGCGCTTCTTGCCCACGCGCCGCGACAGCCTGCGCACGAACCCGAAGGCCAGAACCACGCCCAGCAGGACCGCAATGGTATAGATGACCAGCACCTGCGACCCGAACTCCCACAGGTAGGTGTTGAAATAGGTCGCCAGCGCGAAGGTCAGCCCCTGGTTGGTGTAGGTGCAGATGCCGGTGAGGAACAGCACGAGGAACGCCTTGTTCGACAATGTGCCGAGGATCGCGTGGAAGGTCCGTCCGATCGGCGGGCGCACGGGCGCGGCCCTGGGCAGGTACTTGATCTGCCGGTGCGTGCCCAGCGCCGACATCAGGATCGCCGCGGTCATCAGCGCCGCCGCGACATAACTGTAACGCACATAGCCGTGCGGATTGAGCTGCCCTTGCGGATAGTCGGGCGTGTTGGCGAGAAACACCGCGAAGGTCAGCAACAGCATTCCCATCCCGCCCAGCCAGCCGAACAGGTAGCGATAGCCAAGTACCGAAGTTCGCTCGTGGTAGTCGCTGGTCAGTTCGGGCGCGAGCGCGCTCGACGGCACTTCGTAGCAACTGATCGCGGTGCGCACGAGCACGGCAATGGCGAAGAGCCAGCCCAGCGTCTCGATCGTAGAACCGCGCGGCGGGTTCCACAGCAGCAGGTAGAGCACCCCGATCGGGATCGCCGAGGCATACATGAACGGGTGCCGCCGTCCCCAGCGCGTCTGGAGATGATCGGACAGGTGCCCGATCACCGGGTCGACGAAAGCGTCGAATACCAGCGCAGCCATGATCGCCAGCCCCACCTGGTCGGCGGGCAGGCCCACCACCTGGTTGTAGAACAGCAGCAGCAGCGTGGAGAAGCCGTTGTCCTTGATGCCATAGGCGATCGAGCCGAAGCCGTAGGCCAGCTTGGTCGGAAGCCCGAGGCGCCGTTCGCGCGGGGCGGCAAGAACCGTTTCAGCCATTCGTTCTCCCCGCGCCGCCGGTTCTCGTCCGGACGTGCGCCTATCGTCTCAAGCGTTGGCGATCGGATTGCCGCCGAACTTGTCGCGCAATTCGCGCTTCAGCACCTTGCCGATCTGGCTGCGCGGCAGTTCGTCCACCACGCGTATCCCGCTGATACGCTGCGTCTTGCCGAGCCGGCTGTTCGCCTCGATCAGCACGCTTTCGGGATCGACCGAGGGGTCGGCCATGACAACGATCGCCAGCGGCGTCTCGCCCCACTTGTCGGATGGCACGCCAACCACCGCCGCCTCGCGCACGGCGCCCTGGCGCGTGAGTTCGGTCTCGAGGTCGCTGGGATAGATGTTGAAGCCGCCCGAGATGATCATGTCCTTCGAACGGTCCATCAGGATCAGGAAGCCGTCCTCGTCGAAGCGCGCGAGATCGCCGTGGCGGATGTAGCGGCGGCCTTCTTCATCGTACCACTCGGTCTCGGCGGTCTTCCCGGGCTGTCCGTGGTAGCCGTTCATCATCGCGGGCGAATGGCCGACGACCTCACCCATCTCGCCCTGCGGCACTTCGCGGCCATCCTCGTCGATCAGGCGAATGATGTGTCCGGCCTGCGGCTGGCCGACGGTGTGGAGCTTGTCGGGGTAATCGTGGGCCATCAGCAGGCAAGTGCCGCCGCCCTCGGTCATGCCGTAGATCTCCATCAGCCCGCCCGGCCAGCGGTCGAGGATGTCGCGCTTGAGCCATGCCGGAAACGGCGCGGATGTGCAGGTCTTGAGGCGGTAGCTGGAGAGGTCGAACTTGTCGAAATCGGGCAGTTCCATGATCCGGCGGTACTGCACCGGCACCAGCATGGCGTTGGTCACGCGCTCGCGCTCGGACAGTTCGAGGAACCTGTGCGCATCGAACTTCGCCATCAGCACCGCCTTGCCGCCGCCGCCGAGCGCGGGAAGGAAGCTGACCAGCGTGGTGTTCGAATAGAGCGGGGTCGAATTGATCACCACGGTGTCGTCGCCGTAGCCGCCCGCGATCGTTCGGCGCACGTGCTCCATGCGCATCCGGTGGCTCTGGACGATACCCTTGGGCGTGCCGGTGGTGCCCGAGGAATAGATGATGTTGAACGGGTCAGATGGTTCGGGCTTGCGTTCGACCGGTTTCGCGCCTTCGGGCGCCATCCATTGCTCGAACGGAACGCCCGGCGCACCATCCTCCCAGGCGATGGTCGTCACGCAGTCGGGGAGCGCGTGCCCGGCCAGCTTGTCGGCGCTGGCCCTGTCCCAGAACAGCAGGTGGCTGCCGCAGTCCTCGAGCATGGCCACAAGCGCTTCGGCGCTGGCGGAAGTTGTTAGCGGCGCGGCCACCGCCCCCGCCCGGATCGCGCCAAGGAAGGTCAGCGCATAGGGCACCGAGTTCGCGCCGACCATCGCTACCGGCTCGTTCGCCGCGACGCCATCGCGTTGCATTGCGGCGGCGACACGATCAAGCAATACGTCCATCTCCGCCCACGAAACGCGCCGCGTCTCGTCCGCCAGCGCGATGGCATCGCCCCGGCGCGCGGCATGGGCGCGCAGGATTTCGCTGTAGGGGACGAAATCCGCCTCGACGATCTCCTCTATCCGCATGGCCGGATCCTCAGTTGAAGGTCTCGCCCGCTTCGGCCTTGCGCCTGAGCAGCGGGGCGACAGGAAGCCCGTGCGTCTCCAGCCCCGCCACGATCTTCGCAAGGCCTTCGTGGTCCGCCCAGTACATCGGCCCGCCGGTCCACGCCGGCCAGCCGTAGCCGTTGAGCCAGACCGTATCGATGTCGCTGGCGCGCTGCGCGATGCCCTCGTCGAGGATCAGCGCACCTTCGGAGATCATCGGGTAGACCAGCCGTTCAAAGATTTCCCCGCGCCCGACATCGCGCTGGGCATTACCCTGTTTGGCCGCGAAGTCGGCGATGATCGTCTTCACCTCGTCCGATGGCTTGCGCTGGCGGTTCTCGTCGTAGTCGTAGAAGCCCTTGCCGGTCTTCTGCCCCCAGCGGCCCACCGCGCAGAGCGCTTCGCGCACCGTCTCGATGCGCGTGGGGTCGCGGTGCCAGCCGATGTCGAGGCCGGCAAGGTCGCCCATCTGGAACGGTCCCATCGGGAAGCCGAAATCGAGCAAAACCTCGTCGACGTCCCAATAGTTCGCGCCCTCCATGATGAGCTGGTTGGCCTGCTGCTGGCGCGGGCTGAGCATGCGGTTGCCGATGAAACCGTGGCACACGCCCGAGACCACCGGGACCTTCCCGATCCGCACCGAGAGGTCCATCACCGTGGCGAGCTGGCTGTCGCCGGTCTTCGCGCCGCGCACGACTTCGAGCAGTTTCATCACGTTGGCGGGCGAGAAGAAGTGCATGCCGAGCACCGCTTCGGGCCGCTTGGTCACGCCCGCGATCTCGTCGACGTCGAGGTAGCTGGTGTTGCTGGCGAGGATCGCGCCGGGCTTCACGATCCCGTCGAGCCGGGAGAATACGTCCTTCTTGACGTCCATCGACTCGTAGACCGCCTCGATCACCA
>JAJXVK010000088.1 GCA_021782155.1 Pseudomonadota bacterium | reverse complement strand
GAAGGCCCCGCCCTTGCCCGGCTGGGTATGCTGGATCTTGGCGACCTTCCAGATGCCGCCTTCGTATTCGAGGATGTTGCCCGGACGGATGTCCACGCCGCTGATCTTCATGATGGAAAGAGCCTTCAGGTATGATGAAGTGAGCGCGGCCCTTAGCCGCTGCGGGCGATTGCTTCAAGCGCGATGGGCGTGCTAGCGCGCCTGGCACAGATGCTTCGCCTGCGCCGCCTCGTCCTTGTCCCGCTCGCCGCCGCGTTCGCCGCGCCCGCTCTGGCCGCGCCCGGCGGAAAACTGGAAACGCTCGAGCCCGGCAAGTGGTACTGCGAGTTGCCTGGCGACGCGGAGACCATCGCGACCCCGCAACCGCGCGAGGATTTCACCGCGGTGCCCGATTCAAGCTACCGGCTCGAGGATGGGCGGACCGGCACGTACCTGCGGCTTGGCGACCTTGTCACGCTGACCAGCGGCCCGCGCGATGGCGAACGCTTTCGCCTTTCGTCCGAAGCGATGATGCACAGGCTCGACGCGGCGGGCAACCAGACAAGCCTGCGCTGCGTGCGCGCCGGAGATCCCTCGGCCGGCCTGGTCGCGCATACAGCGACGGCGGCAGGCAAGCCGCGCTAGCCGAGCGGCGCGGCACCGTCGCGGCGCATGCGCCAGTAGGCATAGCCGACGATTGCCGAAAACAGGATCACGCCCAGCACGGTCGCGCCCGGCCATCCGCCGGTCACCGCAAGGATGTCGGGGTTGTTGGTCGCTGCGACCGCGAAGGCGTAGACGATGTTGAACAGGCTGTCGCCGACGATCAGGCCTGTCGCGGTCAGCACGCCCATGCGTTCGGCGAATTCGGGATTGGCCTGCTTGCTCGCCCAGGCGTTGTAGAGGTGCCCGGTCACCGCGCCGACGATCACCAGCGCGGTCACGCTCATCGGCAGGTACATGCCCATGCCCACCGCGAGCGGCGGCAGCGCGCCCTTCCCGCGCGCGCGCAGCCCCTCGTCGATCGCTACCGCGACCACGCCGATCGCCGCACCGATGCCGACGAGGTTCCAGTTGAGGCTGCCGCCCAGCACACCCTGCGCGATCGCCGAGATCAGCGCGGCCTGCGGCGCGGCGAGCGCGTCGGGCCCCGCGCCGGGCGCGCCGAGGAAGCCGAAGGTGGTGTTGAGCAGCGTGAGGATCGGCGGGATCACCAGCGCACCGAAGATCACTCCAATCACCAGCGCCGCCTGCTGCTTCCACGGCGTCGCACCGACGAGCTGGCCGGTCTTGAGATCCTGCAGGTTGTCGTTCGAGATCGTCGCCACGCCGAACACGATCGCGGTGACGAACAGCGCGAAGGCGACCAGCGCCCTGGTGTCGCTCGCCGAATTGCCGCCACCGAACAGGCCCAGCAGCAAGAGCGAGATGCCCAGCGAGGCGAGAATGCCGACCCCGGAGATCGGGCTGTTCGAAGCGCCGATCAGCCCCGCCATGTACCCGCAGACCGAGGCGATCACGATCCCCGCGACCAGCACGTAGAGCACCGCCATTCCCAGCCCCAGACCCAGCGCGTGCGCCACCGGACCGCCCGCCGCGAAGTCGGCGAGGAGGAGCGCGATGGGCAGCATCGAGAGCAGGATCGTGCCGCCCACGATGCCGATCGGCAGGTCGCGCTCGGTGAGTTCCAGCCCCTCGAAGCCGCTCCCGCGCCGCACCCGGTTGGCGGCGAGCGCGGCGGCGATGCCCTTCACGATCGGCCCGATCACGCGAAGCAGCGTCCAGATCGCGGCGATGCCGATCGTGCCCGCACCGATGAAGCGCACCTTCTGGCTGAACACCGTGCCGACGAAATCGGCAAGCCCGGCCCCTGCCGGCGGACCGGCGGCGGTGAGCACGGGCAGGATGATCCCGAAGCTGATGACGATGCCCACCAGCATGGCGATTCCAACCGCGAGCCCGACGAGGTGTCCAACGCCAACCAGCGCCATCGACAGCCCGGCCGAAACGGTCGTCCCGCCCGCGCCGACCGGCACGATCCCGCCCGCTTCCTCGCCCACCAGTTTCATCTTGGCGAGCAGAGGGTAGAGCGCCGAAAGCAACCCGCCCGCCGTCACCGCGGCAAGGCCCCGGCGGTTTTCCTCGGCCCCGCCCACGCCCGCGCCGACCTTGAGCACTTCGGCCGCGGCGACGCCTTCGGGGTAGGGCAGGTCCGACCCCGTCACCAGCGCGCGGCGCAGCGGTACAGAATACATCACGCCAAGCACGCCGCCGATCGCGATCACCGCGACCGATTCCCAGTAGGGAAACCCGCTCCACCACCCGACCATGACGAGGCCGGGCAGCACGAACACGATCGCCGAAAGCGTGCCCGCCGCGCTGGCGATGGTCTGGACGATGTTGTTTTCCTGGATCGTCGCGCCCGAGAAGAAGCGCAGCACGGCCATCGAGATTACCGCGGCGGGGATCGAGGTGGCGAAGGTGATGCCGATGCGCAGCCCGAGGTAGACGTTGGCCGCGGTGAAGAGCAGCGTCAGCAGGCCGCCCAGCACCACTCCGCGCAAGGTCAGTTCACGAGTCATGACGATCCAATCCTTCCCGCCCGGCAACCCGATCCAACGGGCGAAACCAACAGGCAAATCCAACGAAAGTTGACGGATGCGACGGTATCCCCGGCAAGTCTGCCGCGGCGGCCCATCGCGGCGCGAAAGCGGAACTGGCGGACTGCGGATTGAAGTTTGCCGGGATCATCGTGCGCGGTGATGGCACGCGCGGCCCGCGTAGGAAAGGGCCATCGCCCGCGCCGTGCAGCACGGCGGCGGCTCCGGCCATCGCGCTGTCCGCGCTCTAGCGCGCGCTCGCGGCGATCGAGCACGGGGGCGCTGTTCCCGCTGCGCGACCCCCTGCTCGATCCCCTGCGCGACACGCCACGGTTCAAGCGTTTGCTTACGAGGCTGGCAACGTGATAGCCTGCGGCCCGCCATCAACCATGGGAAAGGGGCAATCGATGAAGAAGATCGCACTGGCACTTCTGGCGGGAACCGTCGCACTGGGCCTCAGCGGATGCAAGAAGGCCGAAGAGCCTGCGGCAGCCGACACTTCGGCGAGCGAAGCCACATCGGCGGCGGATGCCAGCGACATGGCCTCGGACATGGCTCCGGCCTCCGACGCGGCGGATACCGCTTCGGACGCGCCCGATCACGACAACAATCCCACCACGGGGTAAAGGCCCCGGTCCTTGATCTGGCCGGAGCGCGAGCATCGCGCTTCGTGCCGCAGGCCCAGGTCGAGCTGGCCACCCCGCGCCCCGCGACATTGCCGACGCCCAGCGCGTTGCAGGCGGGCATGACGCCTGGGTCACAGTCCTTGAGCCCGCTCTTCGCCGCCCGCTTGTCGGCGCGAGGGTCCGTACCGGGTGTGCCAATCGAGCCCGGCCGGACCAGCGGCTTGCGCGCTTGCCATGCCGGGCACCGCGCAAACCGCAGCCAGCAATACCAGAGCCGCGAGGCCTCGCCAGATCGCCGCAGGCATCACGCATCTCCCCGTCGCGAGTTCCGTGTTCGCGCCCGATCGCCCGTTCTTTTGCCCGGCAGAGGACTCTTGGCGCGACAGCAGGTCAAGGCCGGCGGCGGGCGGCACTTGGCAAGCCGTTGCCCAACAAGGCGCTTGTGCGGCAAGTCCGCAACGGCTTACACTCCGGCCAGGCTCTGGTCGGCACCGGCTGACGGGAATGGTCTGGCCGGGAGAAATTGCGCGCATGACTTCGCCGGTGGCTGTCCGATGCCTCTCTCACCTTTCGCTGGGCATTACCGGCCATCGCAGAACCAATGCGGCGCTCAGGGACAACCTCGCCGCCGTCGTCGCGTCGCTCGAAGCCCTGTTTGCCCGCATCGACGCGCATCTCGCCGGACACGAACGCGAGCTTGGCCCGGTGCGGATGCACAGCCTGCTCGTCGACGGGGTTGACCAGATCGCGGCGGAACTCGCCGTCGCGCGTGGCTGGGAGCTGGTCGCGCCGCTGCCATTCGGAGCCGCCGTCAACCTCGCGATCAACGCCCGCCCGGCGACGCGCGCCGACGCCGAGGCGCTGTGCCGCGGCGAGTCGGCGAGCGACCCCGAGGTCGAAGCGCGCGCCCATGCGATCCGCACCGTCACCGCGCAGGCGCGGCTGTTCGAACTGGCGGACCGCGACGAGGTTGCGCGAAATCTGTTCGAGGCGTCGCTGGCCGATCCAGCCAACCTGGAAAAGGCGCGAGCCTTCGACGCCGAATGCTCGGACCGGGTCGAACTGGCCGGCCGCGTGATGATCGAGCGCACCGACCTCATTGTCGCGGTGTGGGACGGCAAGGTGAACAACCTGCGCGGCGGCACCGGCCACACCATCGTGGCGGCGCTGGAACTGGGCACGCCGGTGCTGGTGATCGACCCAGCGGCGCCTTCGGTGTGGTCGATCTACACCCGGCTCGAAGAGCTTGCCGGGCCGCCCCGGCACGACGAAGCGCGCCTGTGGGCGGCGGTCGACGCGACGTTTCTGCAGGGCCAGGCGGACGAATGCGCCATGCAGCGCGAGCGCTGGCATGAGCGGAGCAGCCATCTCGGCTCGCTCTACCGCCGCATCGAGACGGTGTTCGGCGGCGAGGGCCGCCCGTTTCGCAAGCTGGCGCAGGCCTATGAAACGCCCGAACAGATCGTTTCCGGAAGTGGCAAGGACCTGCTTGGCGCTACCGCCGAACTGCTCGCGGACGATACCGGCGTCGCCGAGCGGCTGAACGGATACATCCTGCCGCAGTTCGCCTGGGCGGACGGCGTCTCCGCCTGGCTGTCCGACGCCTATCGCAGCGGGATGTGCTACAACTTCTTCTTCTCGGCGCTCGCGGTGATCGTTGGCGCGGCCTACCTGCCGCTGGGTCTTGGCGGCCACAAGTGGCTGTTCGCCACGGCCGAATTGCTGCTGCTCGTGCTGATCCTCCTGGTCACCTTCGTCGGGCGCAGGAATGCCTGGCACACGCGCTGGTTCGAGACGCGCCGCGTCGCCGAATACCTCCGTCATTCGCCCAGCCTGCTGCTCTTGGGAGTTTCGCGGCCGACCGGGCGCTGGCCGCGCGGCAAGGAGAAGGAGTGGCCCGAGCACTTCGCACGCCACAGCCTGCGCGAGGCGGGCCTGCCGCGAATCCGGCTCGACCGCAAGTACCTGCGATCCGCGCTTGAGCGGGTGGTCGCCCGCCATGTCGCGAACCAGCGCGATTATCACACTGCCAAGGCGAAACGACTTTCGGCGGTGAATCACGGGCTCGACAGCGTCGCCGGGGTCTGCTTCATCCTCGCCATACTATCGGTGTCGGCATACCTCCTGCTGCGCGGCGCGGCGGTTCTCGACCTCGTGCCCGAGGACTTGCCGGAGCATATGTCCAAGCTGTTCACTTTCCTGGGCGTCGCCTTCCCCACGCTTGGAGCAAGCCTTGCCGGCATCCGCTTCTTCGGTGATTTCCAGCGATTCGCGGCAATCTCGCGCGTCACCTCGGAGAAGCTGAGCGATGTCCATGTGCGGATCGAGCTGCTGCTGGCGGGGCAGGAGCACGCGATGACCTACCGCGCGGTCTCCGCGCTGGTCCACGAGATCGACGAAATCGTGGTCGATGAGATCGAGAGCTGGCAGGCGGTGTTCGGGGCCAAGCACATCGCCCTTCCCGCCTAGTGGATTGATTTTGGCATCTGCATCCCCTGGCGGGAGGGATGGGCCTGCGAATGTCAAAATCGTAAAATCCACCAGAATCATAAGTTTCCAGTGGTCCGGAGAGATTCGGATATTCGAGCGCGACCGAACCGCAGACGGTGTCGAATGTCAGAATCGGACCACCAGGTCAGCCTTCGCCGGTTTCCCCCGCGGGAGCCGCAGCCGCGATCGCCTGCGCGAAGGCGCGCACCGCCTCGACCTCATCGCCGCCCCATACGGCATTGCTGACCGCGAGAAAGTCCGCGCCCGCGCTGACCAGCGGGCCGCAGTTTCCGGGCGTGATCCCGCCGATCGCAACGCAGGGCAGCTCGAACAGCGTCGACCACCAGGCGAGCAGCTCGGGCTCGGCGTGATGCCTGGTTTCCTTGGTCTCGCTCGGGAAGAACGCGCCAAAGGCGACGTAGTCGGCCCCCGCCTCGCCCGCTTCCATCGCGAGATGGCGGCTGGCGTGGCAGGTCACGCCGATCTGCGCCTCGCGCCCGAGCCGCTGACGCGCGTCGCGCACCTCGCCGTCCCCCTGCCCGAGATGTACTCCGTCGGCCTTGAGCCGTTTGGCGAGGCTGATCGAATCATTGACGATGAACGCCACGTCGCGCTCGGCGCAGATGCGCTGCAGCGGTTCGGCAAGCCGCGCCGCCTCGTGCTCGTCGAGCCCCTTGACGCGGAACTGGAACGCGGCGATTGCGCCGGGCCCATCAGTCGCAGCGTCGATCGCGCGGGCGAGCCGTTCGGGGAAATCTCCGCCCACATCGAGCGGCGAGATCAGGTAAAGTTGGCAGGAAGGGTCAGACATGGCGCGCTGCGATAGGACAAACCGGGGCCGATGCCGAGTCCCCGAATTGCGCTTTGCCGGCGCGTTCGGGAACGGTTCATCGCCTTTCGTCATTGGAGGCCGGATGAAGCCGCTTTCCGCCATAATCCTGTGCACCGCCCTGCTCGCCGGATGCACCACGCTGCCCAGGGACGTCCGCAAGGACGGCTGGGCGCGCCTGGGCGAAGCGACGCACGTCGGCCCGCTGATCGTCCGTCCGGACCAGGTCGACGAGGACAGCCGCTGCGCCGAGGGCACCCGGTGCGTGTGGGCGGGCATGCTCAAGATCGAAGTGTCGATGTGGCGCGGCGGCAAGGCCTCCGCCGCCCCGGTCACGCTGGGCAAGCCGCATCGCGTGGCGGGCGGAACGTTGTTGCTGGACGAAGCGAGGCCGGTCAAGCAGGCGGACAAGCGCATCCGGCCCGAAGAGTACGTCTTCCACTTCCGCTGGACCGCCGACTGACGGCAGCACCGAATGGAAAGACCCCTCCTCCCGTTGACCGGGAGTGAGGGGTCCCTACCTTTCCGCTTCCTCTGACTCTTGCCGGCGCGCGTATTCGCGTCGGATCAAGGGTGCCGGATCAGGCCGACACCGCGGCCTTTTCGGTCGATCCCTTGTAAATCTCGTCGATCGCCTCGCCCAGCGACGCATCGAATTGTGCATCGCTCATCTGTGCGCGCAGGTCTTCGAGCAGCGCGCGGCTGAAGCTGGCGATGATGCCGCGGTTCTTCGACAGCTCGACGCAGGCCTCGGGGCGCTTGTAGCCGCCCGACAGCGCGACGACGCGCAGCACCTTGGGGTGGTCGACCAAAGCGTCGAACGTGCCGGGCTTCACCGGCAGGCTGAGCTTGAGCATGACCTGCGAGCCTTCCGGCATCGCGTCGAGGTTCTTGAGAATCTCACCGAGCATGATCGCGTCGCACTCGGCTCGCGTCTCGCTCTTGATGTTCACTTCGGGCTCGATGATCGGCATCATGCCGTGCGCCAGCACCTGGCGGCCGACCTCGAACTGCTGCGCAACGATCGCCGCGATGCCCTCGGCGTTCGCCGAGTGAATGACCGAGCGCTCCTTGGTGCCGAACACGCCCAGCCCCCTGGCGCGGACCAGCAGCGCATCGAGCTCGGGCATCGGCTTCATCAGCTGGACGCCGTTGGCTTCGTCCTCGAGCCCCTTGTCGATCTTGATGAAGGGAACCACGCCCTTGTCGAGCAGCGCCTGCGGCACCGTCTTGCCGTCGATCGAGCCGTCCATCGTGCGCTCGAACAGGATCGCGCCAAGCACCTTGTCGCCGGTGAAGGCGGGCGAGCGGATGATGCGGCAGCGCATTTCGTGGATCAGCGCGAACATCTCCGCGTCGCCCGTCCACGAGCCTTCCTCGATGCCGTACCCCTTGAGCGCCTTGGGAGTGGAGCCTCCCGACTGGTCGAGCGCGGCGATGAAACCCTTGCCCGCGGCGATCTTGGCGGTCATCTCGGCAGTCTGCATGGTCGTTCCGTATTCCCTGCGCATACGTATGTTCTGGCGGCGCCATTAGCGGGTGCGACGCGACTTCGCAACCGCAAGATTCGCTCAGAACCCGTAGACAAGGCTCACGCGCGAAAGCGTATCGACCCCGCGCGTGCCCGGTGGCGGATCGCTCTCGAAGTTGTATTGCCACGACAACCGGGCCGAGAACTTGCCGCCGAGCTTCGAATCGAGCGCAGACAGCGCGTGGATCGTCTTGTCGCGCGAATCAATCACGGCGTCGGCGGTCTGGGTGAACGTCAGCGTCCCGGACATCCGCCACTTGTAGCTGGCGCCGGCCAGCAGGCTGAGCTGCGCGTCGGTGGGCGCGGCGACATAGTCGGTCTGACGCCATGCCGGTCCCGCCTTGATATCGAGTTCCATCGCGCGGGACCTGACCGGAGTGTAGCCGAGACCGCCCGACAGCGAATAGCGGGCATCGAACCCCGTAAACGGGTCGCGCTCGACCTGCGCAAGCCCGAAGGCGAACAGGTTGCCGTCGAACTTGTAGTTCGGCTCGTAGGACGCGCGCAGCTGGTTGCGGCTGATCAGGCCGTCGGTCCGCTGGTAGTCGGCGTGCGCGAGCAGCTTGTGCCGCCAGCGCAGGCCCTCCTTGTGCAGCGCGAGCCCGGCGTCGATACCCACCGCGCTGCTGTTGCCGGTCGACTGCGACGCGCCGAGCTGGCCCTCACCCTTCCAGGCGTCAAAGAAGTCCAGCGACGCGAGCTGGTCGTGCCGGGCTTCGTTCTCCGCCTTTTCGTGTTCGGCGACGGCCAGGTTCACCGTCACCGCGCTGTTGGGCACGATCTTCACGATATAGCGTGCGATCGTGTCGATGTCCTTCTTGCTGCCGCTGGCGATCGCGGCATCGAGCATCTTTTGCATGTCGGGCGGCAGTGGCGGCGGCGTGTCGAGGTCGAGAAGGACCAGTTGCGGCGGCGCCGCGACGGGGATCGTGGTCGCCGCTGCGGCCACCGGTTGCGCAAGCGCGGCCTGCGCGGCGGGATCCGGCACTTGGGCTAACGTGGACACAGGGACGAAAACGGCAAGCGCAAGGCCGCTTGCAGTCAGGGATCGCATGATGAACCTTGTCGTTGCCGGGAAACGGGACGCCCGCTTCCTAGCAACGCATGGCTGTTCGGGCAAACCCGCCGCTCAGGCCTTTTCGAGCGCCTTAACGCCGGGCAGCTCCTTGCCTTCCATCCATTCGAGGAAGGCCCCGCCCGCGGTCGAGATATAGGTGAAATCGCCCGCCACGCCCGCGTGGTTGAGCGCCGCCACGGTATCGCCCCCGCCCGCGACCGAGATCAGCGAGCCTTCGCGCGTCAGCGCCGCGGCGGTCCTGGCCAGCGCGACGGTCGCCGCATCGAACGGCACGGTCTCGAAGGCGCCCATCGGACCGTTCCACACCAGCGTGCGGCAGGTCTTGAGAACGTCGCCAAGAGCCTCGACAGCCTGCGGACCGACGTCGAGGATCATCTCGTCGGCGGCGACCTCGTGGACGTTGCAGGTGCGCAAGCTTGGCGGATTGGCGGCGAATTCCTTCGACACCACGACATCATAGGGCAGGTGCACCGTGCAGCCCGATGCGTCGGCAGTCTCAAGGATCGCGCTTGCCGTTCCGGTCAGGTCGTGCTCGCACAGCGACTTGCCCACGGCGACGCCGTTGGCGGCAAGGAAGGTGTTCGCCATGCCGCCGCCGATGATCAGGTGATCGACCTTGGTCACGAGGTGCCGGAGCACGTCGAGCTTGGAAGACACCTTGGCCCCGCCCACCACCGCCGCGACCGGCTTTTCCGGGTTGTCGAGCGCCTTGGACAGCGCCTCCAGCTCGGCCTGCATCGAGCGGCCGGCATAGGCGGGCAGCACGTGGGCGAGGCCCTCGGTGCTGGCGTGCGCACGGTGCGCGGCGGAGAAGGCGTCGTTGACGTAGAGGTCGCCGTTCGCGGCGATCGCCTTGACCAGATCGGGGTCGTTCTTTTCCTCGCCCTTCCAGAAGCGCGTGTTCTCGAGCAGCGCGATATCGCCGGGGCGCAGGATGCCGACCGCCTGAGCGACGACCTCGCCGGCGATCTCGGGTACGAACATGACCTCGCGGCCCAGCACCTCTTCGACCGCGTCGAGCACCATCGAGACCGACATCGTCGAGACGCGCTCACCCTTGGGGCGGCCGAAGTGCGCCAGAAGGAGGACCTTGGCACCCTTGCCGGCGAGTTCGAGGATGGTCGGGGCCGAGGCCCGCACGCGCGTGTCGTCGGTGACGACGCCGTCCTGCATCGGCAGGTTGAGGTCGACGCGAACGAGCGCGACCTTGCCGGTGACGTCACCGATGTCGTCGAGCGTGCGGAACTTGGTCATGGCATATCCACCCGTTGTGAGTCCCCGCGAAGACGGGGACCTCGGTCGGTTACAGAGCTTTCCCGGTCGAGCGCGAGGCCCCCGCCTGCGCGGGGGCTCGCCAGGTCAGGTCAGAGAAACGACGCCATCACCCCGGTGGTGTCGATCATGCGGTTGGAGAAGCCCCACTCGTTGTCGTACCAGCTCACCACGCGGGCGAGCTTGCCTTCGAGCACGGCGGTCTCGAGGCTGTCGACGGTCGAGCTGGCCGGATAGTGGTTGAAGTCGCTGCTGACGAGCGGCTGGTCGGTATAGGCCAGAACGCCCTTCATCCTGCCTTCCGAAGCGGCCTTGAGCGCGGCGTTGATCTCTTCCGCGCTGGTGTCGCGGCCCGGAACGAACGAGAGGTCGACGAGGCTGACGTTGGGGGTCGGCACACGGACCGACGACCCGTCAAGCTTGCCCTTCAGTTCGGGCAGCACCAGGCCCACCGCGCGCGCGGCGCCGGTGGTGGTCGGGATCATGTTCATCGCGCCGGCGCGGGCGCGGCGCAGATCCTTGTGGATCTGGTCGAGCATGCGCTGGTCGTTGGTGTAGCTGTGGATCGTGGTC
>JAJXVK010000087.1 GCA_021782155.1 Pseudomonadota bacterium | reverse complement strand
CGCGCGGTCACGGCTTCGTCCAGCCCCAGCGCCTTGCCCACCTCGCGCACCGCGCTGCGCGGGCGGTAGTGGATGACCGTGGCGGCGATCCCGGCGCGGTGGCGGCCATAGCGCTTGTAGATGTACTGCATCACTTCCTCGCGCCGCTCGTGCTCGAAGTCGACGTCGATGTCGGGCGGCTCCTTGCGTTCGGGCGAGATGAAGCGGGAAAACAGGAGGTTGTGCTCGGCCGGGTCGACCGCGGTGATGCCCAGCACGAAGCACACCGCCGAATTGGCCGCGCTGCCGCGCCCCTGGCACAGGATGCCGCGCCCCTGCGCGAAGCGAACGATGTCGTGGACGGTGAGGAAATAGGGCGCGTAGCGGGCACCTTCGATGATTGCGAGTTCCTCGCGCAGCAGCGCCTCCATCTTCGCCGGCACGCCATCGGGCCAGCGTGCGCGCGCTTCGCTCCACACCAGCTCGGCAAGCCAGCCCTGCGGGGTGTAGCCGAAGGGCACCGGCTCGTGCGGGTACTCGTACTTCAGCTCGTCGAGCGAGAAGGCGATACGGGCGAGGAACTCCGGGATCTCGGCCAATGCTTCGGGCGTGGCGGCGAACAGGCGCGCCATCTCCTGCGGAGGCTTCAGGTGCCGCTCGGCATTGACCGCGAGCCTGCGCCCCGCCGCCTGCACCGTGGTGCCCAGCCGGATCGCGGTGAGCACATCGTGGAGCGGGCGCGCCTCGGGCCCGGCGTAGAGCGCGTCGTTAAGCGCGATCAGCGGCAGGCCCCGCGCCCGCGCCCGCTCGCACAGCGTGGCGAGGATGCGCGCGTCGCGCCCGCGCCGGGGCATCGTCGCGCCGAGCCACAGCCGGCCGGCGAACACGGGCGCCAGCACGTCGAGCGTCCGGTCGCCCGCCGGGGGGAGCACGATCAGCAGCAGGTCCTCGTGGAACTCCAGCAGGTCGTCGAGATTGAGGATGCAGTCGCCCTTCTTCGCGCGCAGGTTTCCGGTGGTGAGCAGCCGCGTCAGCAGCCCCCAGCCGCGCCGCGTCGCCGGGTAGGCGAGCATGTCGGGCGTGCCGTCGGCGAAGGCCAGCCGTGCGCCGGTGACGAGCCGGAAGTCAGGCGGCGGCAGTCCCGCTTCGGCGGCCTCCTCGCAGGCTTCGCGCAGCGCGACGTGCGCGCGCACCACGCCCGCCACGGTGTTGCGATCGGCAATGCCCAGGCCGCGATGGCCCTGCGCGAGCGCCGCCGCCACCATCTCGGCCGGCGAACTCGCTCCGCGCAGGAACGAGAAGCTGGTCGCCGCCGCCAGCTCGGCATAGAAGGTCATGCGAAAAGCCCGTGCAGGTACCACGCCGGATCGTCGCGCTCGCGGCCATAGAGGCCATGGCGGAACAGCCAGAAGCGGTGCCCGGCCTCGTCCTCCACCCGGTAGTAGTCGCGCGTCGGCCCCTCGCCCGCCGGGTGCTTCCACCACGGATAGGCGATGCGCTCGGGCCCCTCGAAGCGCGCCACACGGTACTGCCGCCCGCGCCAGGCGAAGCGGCGCGGCGGCCCGTCGGGCACTTCGGCGAGCACCGAGACGCGCTGCGGCGGATCGTAGAGGAACAGCGGGCGCAGCGGCGGTTCGCCCGGTTCGGGCCGGGGCCACGCGCCGCCCGCCGCCTCGGGAGGAACCAGCGCGGCGGCATATTCGGGCAGGTGCGCGTCGCGCGGGGCGAAGCGGCGCACCGCCTGCGCGCCGAAGCGCGCCGCCAGCCGGTCGAGCAGCGGGGAGAGGTCGGCAGCACGCTGCCCGCCTGGCACGAGATCGGCCTGCTCATCGCCCAGCGCTTCGACCTGCGGCACGCCGAAGCGGACCATGTCGTAGCCGAAGCCGGGGTCGAGCGGGTCGGCCAGCGCCTCGATCCGCTCATCGAACAGCCGCACGATCGCCGCGGGGTCGCGCGAGGGCTTGCCGCTGTTCACCGCCAGCCGCGCGACGTGGCCGTCGGTGCGGAACAGCGCTACCTCGAAGCGCCGCCCGCCCTGCCCGCGCCGGGCGAGCATATCGCGCGCGCGCGCGGCAAGGTGCTCGATCACGCCCAGCAGCGGCGAGACCGTGGCCAGCGGCTCGGCGAAGCGCTGGTCGACGATCACCGGCGGCGGCGCGCGATGCGGCGTGATCCGCCGGTCCTGCTCCTCGAGCAGCCGCGCGAGCCGCTCGGTCATTTCGCGCCCGAACCGCGCGGCGAGCGGCGCGCGCGGGCGGCGCGCGAGGTCTCCCAAGGTGCGCAGCCCCGCGCGGTTCAGGGCGAGGTGCACCTCGCCGCCCATGTCGAGCGCGGCGACCGGCAGGCGCTCCACCCTCTTCGCCCCGAACCGCGCGAGCGCCAGTGCCGCCTCGGGCGTCGCGGCCAGCGCGGTATTCGCGTGGAGCCCCATCTTCGCCAGCCGCGCGCGCAGGTCTGCGGCGATGGCCTGCTCGTCCATGCCCGCCGCCTCGATGCAGCCGGTGAGGTCGAGCACCAGCGCATCCTCGCCCGCCGCCGCGACCGTGGGCGTGTAACGCTCGCAGGTCTCGGCCAGCCACATCAGCAGCGCGCGGTCCGCCGCGGCGTCGTGCGGGAAGGCCGCGAGACCGGGAACGCGCGCGCGCGCATCGGCCAGCATCATGCCCGGCGCCAGCCCGAGCGCCGCCGCCGCCGGCGAGAGCGCGACCACGCGCTGCGCGCCGCGCTGCTTCTCGGTGACGGCGAAGGGCGCGTCAGGCGGCGCGTCAGGCGGCTTGGGGCGCGCGCCGGTCCGCCGGTCCGCCGGCAGGAACGGCAGGTGCGCCGCCAGGTAGCGGCGTTCGGAAACAAGCTTGCTCACGGTCCCATTCCAGTTGCACGTGCAGCCCCTCGCGCCCGCCGCGCTGGCGCAGCAGGGTGAGGTCGAAGGCGGGATGGCCCGGCGCGTTGGCGGCAAGCGGGATCGAAGGCGCGCTCGCCACCCGCCAGCGGGTATGGGCAGCGCTCAGGCCCGGCTCCGCGCCGCTGCGCACCACCAGCACCATAGTGCCGCTGCGCTCCGCCGCCAGCGCCAAGCGCCGCGAGGCGGTGAGGTCGTATGGCGCGGCGCGGCCGTCGAGTTCGAGGATTCCCGCGCCTAGACCGCCATGCCGCACGCTGTCGACCGCCGCCTTGAGCAGCCCCGCCGCATCGGGCAGTTCGGCCAGAACGACGCTGCCGGGATCGAGCCCCAGTCCGGCAAGGCCGGGCGCGAAGGGCCTTTCGTGCTGGCGACTTGCGGTGACGCGAAACCACATGACCGGTGCGCCGCTACACGCGCGTACCGAGAGCAGCAGCGCCAGCGCCGCCGCCGCGCCGCGATCCTCCCCGGCGGCGGCATGGAATTCGTGCACTCCGTTTCGCCGCAACCCGCCCTTCAGCCAGTCGTCCACGACCGACGCACCAAAGCCCGGCCTGGAGTTCTCCGCGGCAGGAGGAGTCGCCTGTACCGGGCGCAGGACGGGAATCGAATCGGTCACAATGTTCCTATTATGTTCCATCTTTCACGCGAGGCGCAAGCATCCGTTTGCGGTCCTCGCCAGGAGCAACGCCAAACCCAAGTTGAACACTGGATCGAATAAATGGATGTGATATCAATGAATTGCGCGCGCGCAGGCGAGTGTTACCACTACATCTTCGGGTTCGGCTGCGGCCTCTGATCAGGCGGCGTCGTGCTCGTCGAGATTGTGCGGCAGCGCGAGGCCGACGGCTTTGCGGGAGGGGAGCGAGACCTGGCCGCGTCAGCGGCCTGGTCGCAGCGGGGTGGGCTGGTGGGAGTTTGGGCGTCGGTAAGATGTTTTCGTAATCAATGCTCAGCAGCAAGTCGCTTAGCTTGCTTACGGTCGATCTCAAAATCGATGCCAGACGTTCCTATTTTGGCTCTCGCGGTCACATCTAGCAAGGCGGCCAAGGCATCCAGAGACTTTGTTTCATCCACTTGTCCGGGCAAACTCTTAAAGAGGTCTCTGCATACAGACTCAAGCCACTCTGACGGAACTTGCGCACTTTCGTTGGTGCTCATCTGAAGTATTGTTTCCACAATCCAGCTCGCCCTATCCATATCAAATGAATATCGTCGCATTTCTCGATCATATTCGCTAGCATGTCTTGATGTCGATTTGAGACCCGACAAACCCGCCCAAAGAAATGCCGCGCCACCTATGCCTGCAACTAAACTCTTTCCGACTATGGACCAGGTTATAAATTGGCTGTTTTGGTTTGACGCACTGTATGAAACAGTTAAATAAATTGATATTACTACAAAAAATATTCCAACTACTACATATAATGCGTTAGTTATGTATTCATGATAAATTGATCTACTTGATGGACTATTCAGATAGTTTTTTATTTCACCTGTTAGAGCCTCTCTTAAACTCCTTCGCTCATGCTGAGGTTCACGGTCGTTTATTTCGCGCCTCCATGCTTCGATACTGGCGCGCTCTTCCTCAATATGATTGTCAAGGTCTACTCGCCGTGCCGAAAGCTTGGCCTCTTCAGTTGAAATTCTCTCTTGAAGAGCATCCTCCCGCTTCCGGTAGGCCTCCTCCAACCGCCGCTCCGCCGCAAGCTGCCTTTTGGAAAAATCTAGAGCCAACATGCGCAACTGCTCTAATTGAGCTGTCACAATCGCGGTTAACTCTGACTCAGAGTCTTTATTAAACGCGGCGTCGTCAAATCTCTGACTTGAAAATATTTTCTCTATAGAAATTATTTGTTGTACAGAGAAATTATCCTGCTGATTGAATATCATGTATTCATCAAATGGTGCCGATGAACGGAAATTAATAAAGTTAATTAAATCAAGCTTATTTTGGCTATCAAATTTACCTCGGCAAATAATAATAGTATTTCTAGAATTTTGATCTGATATATTTATCTGTTGAATTGAGTATGTGTCTTCGTCGATTGAATCGAGATCAATTTCCTCGGTGTATGCAATGGTCGCATTCCCACCATAATCAACGTGAATGCGTTGAAATTCTAAATCGCGACGTATCTGCTGTGCCAGCGTCAACAATTGCCGATCGCGCAACCTAGTAATTCGAATGGGAGTCACATCCCCTACTCCGCCGCGATCCCCGCCTTCGAGAACATGTCCTCGCCGTCCTCTTCGGTCTCTTCGGCGACGTCGTTGGCCTTCGCCTTGCGCCTGGAATCAAAGCTCGACCACACGTCCTGCCAGTTGCCGCGCGTCGCGCCCTTCGAATACTCGGTCGCGCGCGTCTCGAAGAAGTTGGCGTGCTCCACGCCGTTCAAGAGCGGGGTGAGCCAGGGCAGCGGGTGGTCCTCGATCATGTAGATCGGCTGGAAGCCCAGCTGGCCCAGCCGCCAGTCGGCGATGTAGCGGATGTAGCGCTTGATCTCCTTCGCGCTCATCCCCGGCACCGGGCCCATCTCGAAGGCGAGGTCGATGAAGGCGTCCTCGAGACGGACCGTCTTCTGGCAGCAGTCGATGATGTCTTCCTTGACCGCCTTGGTCAGGCACTGGCGCTCGGCGCAGAAGGCGTGGAACAGGCGGGTGATGCCTTCGCAGTGCAGGCTTTCGTCGCGCACCGACCAGGTGACGATCTGGCCCATGCCCTTCATCTTGTTGAAGCGCGGGAAGTTCATCAGCATGGCGAAGCTGGCGAAGAGCTGCATGCCCTCGGTGAAGCCGCCGAACATGGCGAGCGTGCGCGCGATGTCCTCGTCGGTGTCGACGCCGAACTGGTGCATGTAGTTCGCCTTGTCGGCCATCTCGGTATATTCGAGGAAGGCCGAATACTCGGTCTCGGGCATGCCGATGGTGTCGAGCAGGTGCGAATAGGCCGCGATGTGGATCGTCTCCATGTTGGAGAAGGCGGTCAGCATCATCTTGACCTCGGTCGGCTTGAACACGCGGCCGTACTTTTCGTGGTAGCAGTCCTGCACCTCGACGTCGGCCTGCGTGAAGAAGCGGAAGATCTGCGTGAGCAGGTTGCGCTCGTGCTCGGAAAGCTTCTGCGCCCAGTCGCGGCAGTCCTCGCCCAGCGGGATTTCCTCGGGCATCCAGTGGACCTGCTGCTGGCGCTTCCAGAAATCGTAGGCCCAGGGATATTCGAACGGCTTGTAGACCTTGCGGGCTTCGAGAAGGGGCATCGGGCTTGTCCTGTATCAGGCGAATGGGTTGATCGATTGCGTGCCGGCGCTCACTGGCAGGCGAGGCATTCCTCGTAATCGGTCTGCTCGGCGATCTCGTACTTGGCCGGCTCGACGGTGTTGTCGGCCTCCACGCCGCCCGCAAACCCGGCGCGCTGCACCGACTTCGAGCGCAGGTAGTAGAGCGACTTGATGCCCTTCTCCCACGCCTGGAAGTGCAGCATCATCAGGTCCCACTTGTCGACGTCGGCCGGGATGTAGAGGTTCAGCGACTGCGCCTGATCGATATAGGGCGTGCGGTCGGCCGCGAATTCGAGCAGCCAGCGCTGGTCGATCTCGAAGGAGGTCTTGTAGACCGCCTTTTCCTCGGGGCTGAGGAAGTCGAGGTGCTGGACCGACCCGCCGCGCTCGAGGATCGAGTTCCACACGTTGGTGGAATCCTTGCTCTTCGAAGCGAGCAGCTTCTCGAGATAGGGGTTCTTGACCACGAACGAGCCCGACAGCGTCTTGTGCGTGTAGATGTTGGCCGGGATCGGTTCGATGCAGGCGCTGGTGCCGCCGCAGATGATCGAGATCGAAGCGGTCGGCGCGATCGCCATCTTGCAGCTGAAGCGCTCCATCACGCCCATGTCGGCGGCGTCGGGGCAGGGCCCGCGTTCCTGCGCGAGCAGCAGGCTCGCCTCGTCGGCCTTGGCGGCGATGTGGCGGAACATCTTCATGTTCCACGCCTTGGCCATCGCGGTCTCGAAGCCGATGCCCTTGTGCTGGAGGAACGAGTGGAAGCCCATCACGCCCATGCCGACCGAGCGTTCGCGCATCGCCGAGTATCTGGCGCGCGCCATCTCTTCGGGGGCGCGGTCGATGTAGTCCTGCAGCACGTTGTCGAGGAAGCGCAGCACGTCCTCGATGAAGCTCTTCTCGCCGTTCCACTCGTCCCAGGTTTCCAGGTTGAGCGAGGACAGGCAGCACACCGCAGTGCGGTCGTTGCCGAGGTGGTCGCGCCCGGTGGGGAGCGTGATCTCGCTGCACAGGTTCGAGGTCGAGACCTTGAGCCCGAGGTCGCGGTGATGCTTGGGCATCATGCGGTTCACCGTGTCGTTGAACACGATGTAGGGCTCGCCGGTGGCAAGCCGGGTCTCGACCAGCTTCTGGAACAGACTGCGCGCGTCGACCGTGGCGCGCACCGAACCGTCCTTGGGGCTCTTGAGGTCGAACTCGGCGCCATCGCGCACCGCTTCCATGAACTCGTCGGTCAGCAGCACACCGTGGTGGAGGTTCAATGCCTTGCGGTTGAAGTCGCCCGAGGGCTTCCTGATCTCGAGGAACTCCTCGATCTCGGGGTGCGAGATGTCGAGGTAGCAGGCGGCCGAGCCGCGGCGCAGCGACCCTTGCGAGATCGCGAGGGTGAGCGAGTCCATCACGCGCACGAAGGGGATGATGCCGCTGGTCTTGCCGTTGAGGCCGACCGGCTCGCCGATGCCGCGCACGTTGCCCCAGTACGTGCCGATGCCGCCGCCGCGCGATGCGAGCCACACGTTCTCGTTCCAGGTGCCGACGATGCCCTCGAGGCTGTCGGACACCGAGTTGAGGTAGCAGGAAATCGGCAGGCCGCGCCCGGTGCCGCCGTTCGACAGAACGGGCGTGGCGGGCATGAACCACAGCTTCGAGATGTAGTCGTAGAGCCGCTGCGCGTGGCTCTCGTCGTCGGCATAGGCGACCGCGACGCGCGCGAAGAGGTCCTGGTAGGACTCGCCCGGCAGCAGGTAGCGGTCGTCGAGCGTCTCCTTGCCGAACACGGTGAGCAGCGCGTCGCGCGAGGGATCTGTCACGACGTCGAAACGGCGGGCGTGGATCGCCTTGGAATCGTCGACCGGCGCGGCCACGGCAGTGGCCGCCGCGGCGCTCATGCCCGCAACCATCGCTTCTACCAGCGCTTCGGAGCCGGCGTCCTTCGCATCCATGTCCATCGCCGCCTTCATCTCCTTGACCGCCACGCCGGAAGCCGGCGCGACCGCCTCTTCCAGATCCAATCCGTCGTGTGCCACCGAACCGTCTCCAGCCCTGAAATCCATTGTACGACCCCCGCTTGACGGCCTCCGCGCCCCTCGCGCCGACGACCCCTAGATCCGTTTCATCCAAAACCACGGGCCAGGCCCGATGTTCCGCTTGTGTTCGAATCGGCAAGGAACACCGATCCTAGCACCAAACCCGCCCGGGCACGCGAAAACTTATCCCCAGACGTGCTCCCGGCCGTGTTGCCGGGCTCCCGCGAAAGAGCGCACGAAGCCTCCGCACCCAACAAGGCGCGTTTTTACCTCAAACAAGGTTTAGAGGTCCCCCGGCAACCCAACCACAACCTATAGTGCCTTTTCGCGAGTCAGAGGCAAGAGGGTAAATGACCTGTTGACGCAACGGTTCGTCGCATGTCCGATTCGCTTCGTCGCGGCGACAACCTTGTTGCACTGCGGCGACGCGTGGACCGAGCCCGGCTCAGGCGTCGTGCAAGCGGGAAAATGACGGTTGCGGATTTTTTTTGCGCCGCGACCCGAAATTGTGGACAAGCACTCGCTCGGGGGCGGGTCGCCCCCTGAATAGGGAGAGTAAAATGATCAACATCGTCTCGATTGTTCTTTCGGGCCTCGTCATCGGCATCCTCGCCCGGTTCTTCTATCCCGGCGCAGTCCACATGGGCTGGGTCCTGACGATCGGCCTGGGCATCGCGGGCTCGCTGCTGGCCGGGCTGGTAACGGCACGCGGCAAGCTCGGCCAGGGCTTCCACATGGCCGGCTGGATCGCCTCGATCGTGGGCGCGATGGTGCTGATCTTCGCCGCGCGGCTGCTCGGGCTGGGCTGAACGCCGACAGGCCGCCGCAGGGCAAAAAAAGAGCGCCGGAGCGGCGCTCTTCGAATCGGAGTGATGGCCCGGCCGGTCCGGGCCGGAATCGCGGGGCGGGCAGCGCCCGCCCCGCCCCGATCACGACCCGCCGACGTCGACGCTCTTGCTGACGAGGATGTTCACCGAGACGCGGCGGTTCTGCGCCCGGCCTTGCGCGGTGCTGTTGTCCGCGGTCGGATCGGCTTCGGCCATCCCGGTGGGGGTCAGCATGCGATAGGGCTTCCAGTGGCAGGCCTGCTGGAGATAGTTGACCACGCGGCCGGCCCGCTTCTCGCTGAGCATCTGGTTGTAGTCCTGACCCCCGACCGAATCGGTGTAGCCGACAACCAGCAGCAGCGCGTTGTCCATCGCATCGGCCTTGGCCGCCTCGGCGCAGAGATCCTCCTGCGCCTTGGATGACAGGTTCCACTTGCCGGTGTCGAAATAGACGTTGGCCGTGTCCTTCACGTTGTACTTGTCGATGTCGCCAAGGCGGCCGCGCAGCGCTTCGGTCGCCGCCGCGTTCCTGTCGATCGCCGCGCCCTGTTCGGCAAAGCGCTGCGAAGTGCCGTTGCGGATCATCGCCGCGGTCTTGAGGTCCTTGCCCTTGAGTTCCACCCGGCTCGCCACCAGGCCGCCCGACCATTTCACGGTCTTGACCGCAACCGGAAGCCCGTTGAGCAGCGAATCCGCGCCCAGCTTGCTGTGGCTTATTCCAAGGAACCCGCCGCTGGCCTTGATCTCGGTCCCGGCGCTGATGCCGACCGCAGTGGCGGTGCCGTCGGCGGCCGTGACCTGCATCCGGTCATTGTTGCGCGCGGAAATGATACCGTCGACATCGGGACCGGCGGGCAGGCCGGAAATGTCCGCCGGCGGCGTGCCGATCACGGTCGCCATGACTTCGCCCGGCGGGGGCGGCGGCGCGTCCTGAGCCAGCGCGGCGGGGCCGGCCAAAGCCGTGGCGGCGAGCGATGCGAGCGCGAAGAGCGCTCCGGGCCGATTGCATTGGATCTTCATCTTGCGACTCCTTGGGGCGCAGGCAGGGCCTGCGGTGTTGCTAGTTAGTCTCTCGGGCCGTGCCTCCGGGATGGAATGTCCGGCGTCTCGCTAGGCTGGCCCGCCATGCAGGCCGCTCGGCACTCCTGCCGCACGGCCATGGCGTTGGCTTTGCGATTGTTGAGACAAACCTTTCTCGCGCATGAACGTTCCCGAATTTTCCGCCCGCCGTGCCGCCGGCTCGCGCGCTGCTTGCGGCGAGCTGAAAATGGCGCCGACCGGGCTCTCCGCCCGGAATTCGCGCTGGCGCTATGCCGCCGCCTGCGCCGCCTCGGGCATGTACTTGAAAACATGGCCCGCGAAATCCACCGCCTGCGTGTTGGCGACGCCGTCGATGGCGAAGCCCGCGTAGCCACGCCCGGCCACTTCGTCGCAGATGTCGCGATAGGCGTGGACGCCGCCGATGAAGGGCATGAAGATGCGCGGCTTGCCCGGGATGTTGGCGCCCAGGTACCACGAATTGGCCTGCATGTAGATCGTCGGCGCGGCGCATTCGTTGGAAAGGGCGACCCAGCCTTGCTCGAATTCAGGCAGCGGTTCGATCACCGCGGCGCCGTGCCGCTCCATCTCGCCAAGCAGCGCGGCGATCCATTCGACGTGCTGCTCGATCGAGGTGACCATGTTCGACAGCACCGAAGGACTGCCCGGCCCGGTGACCATGAACAGGTTGGGGAAGCCCGCGCTCATCAGCCCGAGGTAGGTGAGCGGGCCGCCTTCCCACTTGTCCCTGAGCGCCTGCCCGCCCTTCCCGCGAATGTCGATCCGCGCCAGCGATCCGGTCATCGCGTCGAAGCCGGTCGCCAGGACGAGCGCGTCGGCGGGGTATGCCTGCGCGCTGGTGCGCACGCCCCCGGCGACGACCGCCTCGATCGGGGTCGCGTTGACGTCGACCAGTTCGACGTTGTCGCGATTGTAGGTCTCGTAATAGCCGATATCGACGCAGAGCCGCTTCGAGGCGAAGGGGTGGCTGGCCGGGC
>JAJXVK010000086.1 GCA_021782155.1 Pseudomonadota bacterium | reverse complement strand
GTCCTGCCCTTTGACTTCCTTGGCCGCCGCGGCCTGCCAGTCTTCGATCTTCGCCATGATTACCTGCCCTTGAACACCGGCTTGCGCTTTTCGAGGAAGGCGCGCCCGCCCTCGGCCGCGTCGGCGCTGCCGCCCGCGATGCGCTGCCCCTCGGCCTCGGCCTGGAGCGTGTCGGCATAGCCGTGCTCGAGGCTGAACAGGATGTTCCGGCGCATCGTGGCGTAGGAAACGGTCGGCCCGCCCGCCAGCCGGGCGGCCAGCGCGGCGACCTCGTCGGCCAGTTCGGCGTCGTCGACGCACTTGTAGATGAGGCCCCAGTCCTCGGCCTGTTCGCCGAAAATCTTCTCGCCGAGCATCATCATCCGCGTGGCGCGCGCCTTGCCGATCAGCCGCGGCAGGACCCAGGTCGCACCGCCGTCGGGCACCAGCCCGATGTTGACGAAGGCCTGGAGGAAATAGCCGCTCTTGGCCGAAATCACAAAGTCCGCGACCAGCGCGATCGAGCAACCGACGCCCGCCGCCGCACCCGACACCGCGCTGATGATCGGCATGTCGAGCCGCGCCAGCTTCATGATCATCGGGTTGTATTTCCCGGTCAGCGCGATGTAGCTGCCCTGCCCGCCGGTCACCGGGCGGTCGCCGCGCGCCTGGAGGTCGGCGCCCGAGCAGAACGCGCGGCCCGCGCCCTTCAGCACCAGCACGCGCGCGGCGCCGAGCTGGTCGAGCGCGGACGAAATCTCGTCGGCCATGTCGAGCGAGCAGGCGTTGAGCCGGTCGGGCCGGTTGAGCGTGATGGTCGCGACCTGGTCGGCGACGTCCAGCGTGATCGTTTGGTAGCTCATGCGGTCATCCTCTCCTGCCCGGTCAATTCGACCAGTGCGCGTTTTCCTTGGGCGTTTCCATGATCTCGGTGAGTATTCCGCCCATGTCCCTGGGGTGGACGAAGAAGATCGGCGTGCCGTGCGCGCCGATGCGCGGCTCACCCAGCACGCGCTTGCCCTGGCTTTCGAACCAGGCCTTGGCATCGTGGATGTCGGGCACTTCGAAGCACATGTGGTGCTGCCCCCCTTGCGGGTTCTTCTCAAGGAAGCCGGCGATCGAAGTGTTGCCCGGCAGCGGCTCGATCAGTTCGACCTGCGTGCCGTTCATGCCCGAATCGGTGGGCGTGTCGACGAAGCACACCTTCACCCCCTGCGAGGGCAGGTCGAAGGGTTCGTGGATCCTGGTCGCGCCCATGACGTCGCGATAGAAAGCCACGGAATCCGCGATGGAAGGCGTTGCCACGCCAATGTGATTGAGCCGTCCGAGCTTCATGTCGGTCCCCTTGCCAAACCAGCATACGAATGCGCGAGCGAGAATTTCATCGCGCGATTAAATTGCCGCTATGCGCTGCGAACGCGCATTGCAAGCCGTAGCGTCGCGCGCCACTATGACGAATAGCAGGGTCCGGCCGCCCGGATCAGTAGATAGTGTAGCCCCCGTCGATCACGAACGAGTCGCCGGTGTGGAAGCGCGAGGCGTCGGAGGCGAGGTAGACCGCGATGCCGCCGAAATCCTCGGGCTCGCCCCAGCGGCGCACCGGCACGCGGCCGATCGCCTTTTCGTTGAACTTGTCCCACGCCTGGAGCGGGGCGGTCATCTCCGAGCGCGTCCAGCCCGGCAGAATCGCATTGGCGCGGATGTCGTACTTGCCGTATTCGACGGCGATGCCCTTGACCATCGGCAGCAGCGCGCCCTTGCTTGCGCCATAGGCCTGGTTCGCGGGAGCGCCGTGGATCGCCGAGGTCGAGGACACCGCCAGCAATGAGCCGCCGGGATCGCCCGCTTGCGCGCGCGCGACCATGTTCTTCGCCGCCTCGCGCAGCGTCCAGAACGCCCCGTCGAGGTTGAGCGCCATGACGTGGTGCCAGGTCTCGGTGGTCATCTCGTGGAACGAGGGCGACCGCGCGCCGCGCCCCGAGTTCGCCGCGACGAAATCGAGCCGGCCCATCGCTTCGGCGGTCGCGCCCATGGCATCGACCACCGCGCTTTCGCTGGCCACGTCGACGATCGCCGTATGTACCCGGCCGCCGTGCTCGCGCAGCTTCGCGGCGGCAGCGGCAGTCTTGTCGGGATTGGTACCCCAGATCGCCACGTCCGCCCCGGCGGCGGCGAGCGCATCGGCCATGCCGAGCCCAATGCCGCCGTTGCCGCCGGTGACGAGCGCGACCTTTCCGCCGAGGTCGAAAGGTGAATAGGCCATGCGCAGTCTCTCCCGCTTATCGGGCGATAGACTAGCGCGGTTTCAGCGGCTTGCCAGCCCTATCGCGCGTCGGGATGGGCCTGCGCATAGGCTGCCGCCGCGCCGTAGAGTCCGGGTTGCGGGTGCGTGATGAGCTTGACCGGCATTGCCGCCATCATGCCCTCGAAACGGCCCTTTGCCTTGAAACGGTCGGCAAAGCCCGATGCGACCAGTGTGTCCTTGATCCTCAGGCCCAGCCCGCCGGCCATGACAAGCGCCTTCGCCCCCTGCGCCAGCGCGATGTCGCCCGCGACCGAGCCGAGCGAGAGGCAGAAGCGGTCGAGCGCGGCGGCGGCGAGGCTGTCGTCTCCGCTCGCGCCAAGCTGCCACAGTTCCTTGTCCTCGCGCGATTCCACCGCCACGTGCTGGATTGCCGCGAGCGTCTCGTAGATGTCGACAATGCCCGGCCCCGCTACCACGCGCTCGGCCGAGACGCGGCGGTGACGCTTGCGCAGCCGCGCGAGGATCGCGTCCTCGATCCCGTCGAGCGGCGCGTAGTCGATGTGCCCGCCCTCGGTCGGCTGGACGCGGTAGCCGCCCTTGCCGCGCCAAAGGTAAGCGACGCCGAGCCCTGTGCCGGGGCCGACCACGCTGATCGTGCCTTCTTCAGGCAGGGCGGTGTCGGGACCGGCGAGATGGACCAAGTGTTCCGCGTCGGCGTGGGCGACGGCGTGGGCGACCGCCTCGAAATCGTTGACGATCGTGTGCGTTTCGGCGCCCAGCTTCTCGTGGATCAGCGCGGGGCGGATGATCCACGGGTTGTTGGTGAACTTGATGATTTCGCCGCCCACCGGCCCGGCCACCGCCATCGCCAGCGCCTTGGGCAGCGGGTCGCCAAGCTGGCGGCCGAATTCTTCCCAGGCGAGCTGGAAACTGCCGTGTTCGGCCGTCTTCAGCGTGATCGGCTCTCCGAGCGACACTACTCGGCCGCCGGAGACTTCCGCAATGGCGAAGCGGGCGTGGGTGCCGCCGATGTCAACCGTTACGATCTTCATGGCGCTTTCCTAGCCGTCAAAGCCCTGCGGCGGCAAGGATCGCCGAGCCACCGCGCTCGGCCGGGTCGGCATGGTGGCGCATCAGCGCGAAGAGTTCGCGTCCGGTGCCCGTGGTTTCGGCGGGCGCTGGGCAGGCCTCACGCCCCGCCCATTCGGCTTCATCGACCAGCGCGACCAGTTCGCCGCGCTCGGCGCAGACGCGCACCACGTCGCCATCGCGCAGTTTCGCCAGCGATCCGCCGAGCTTGGCCTCGGGCGAGACGTGGATCGCCGCCGGGACCTTGCCCGATGCGCCCGACATGCGCCCGTCGGTGACGAGGGCGACCTTGAAGCCCCGGTCCTGCAGCACGCCAAGCTGCGGGGTGAGCTTGTGCAGTTCGGGCATGCCGTTGGCGGCGGGTCCCTGGAAGCGCACCACGACCACGACGTCGCGCTCCAGCTCGCCCGCCTTGAACGCGGCGAGCACGGCGTTCTGGCTGTCGAACACGCGGCACGGCGCTTCGATCGTCCAGCGCTCCCTGGCTACGGCGCTGACCTTGATGCAGGCGCGGCCCAGCGCGATGCCTTCCGCACTGCCGCCGAGCAGACGCAACCCGCCCTCCGCCTGAAACGGCGCAGAAACAGGACGCAGCAGGCGCTCGTCGAGGCTCTGCGCGGGCGCGGGCTGCCAGACGAGCGCGTCGCCATCGAGCACCGGCTGCATCGCGCCGTCCATCAGCGAAGCGCCATAGACCGTGCGGATGTCACCATGCGCGAGCCCCGCGCCAACCAGCTCGCGGATCACGTAGGGCATGCCCCCCGCCTCGGCGAAGGCGTTCACGTCTCCCGCGCCGTTGGGATAGACGCTGGCGATCAGCGGGACGGCGCGCGACAGCTCGTCCATGTCGTCCCAGTCGATCCGGATCCCCGCCGCGCGCGCGATCGCCGGCAGGTGGATGAAGTGGTTGGTCGAGCCGCCCGTGGCGAGCAGGCCGACAATCGCGTTGACGATCGCCTTCTCGTCGATGCAGTGGCCGAGCGGGCGGTAATCCCCGCCCTCCCAGCCGATCGCGGCGGCACGGTGGACCGCGGCGCGGGTCAAATGCTGCCGCAGCTTGTCGTGAGGATTGACGAAGCTGGAGCCCGGCATGTGCAGGCCCATCATCTCCATCATCATCTGGTTGGAGTTGGCAGTGCCATAGAAGGTGCAGGTGCCCGCGTCGTGATAGCTTTCGCTCTCCGCCTCGAGCAGTTCCTCGCGCCCGACCTTGCCCTCGGCATAAAGCTGGCGGATTTCGACCTTGCGCTTGTTGGGGAGGCCAGTGGGCATCGGCCCGGCAGGGACGAGAATCGTCGGCAGGTGGCCGAAGCGCAAGGCGCCGATCAGCAGGCCCGGCACGATCTTGTCGCAGATGCCGAGCAGCAGCGCCGCCTCGAACATCCCGTGGCTGAGCGCGACCACGGTGGAGAGCGCGATGGTATCGCGGCTGAACAGCGACAGCTCCATCGAATCCTGTCCCTGCGTCACGCCGTCGCACATCGCCGGGACACCGCCCGCGACCTGCGCGGTGGCGCCGACCTCGCGCGCCCAGACCTTGATCTGCTCGGGGTAGCGGCCATAGGGCTGGTGCGCGCTGAGCACGTCGTTGAACGCGGTAACGATGCCGATGTTGAGCGCCTTGCCCTTGCGCAGCACGGCCTTGTCGGGCCCGCTCGCCGCGAAGCCGTGAGCGAGGTTGCCACAAGACAACGCGGGCCGGTTGACCCCCGCCTCGCGCGCATCGTCGATCAGCGCAAGATAGGCGGCCCGGCCGTCCTTCGAACGGGCGATGATGCGCTCGGTTACGCGCGCGACGACGGGGTGCAGGTTCATCCCTTGCTCCAGTAGATTGTGACGGGGGCGCCGCAGCCGTGCAGCACGTCGCTCACCGGATAGCTGGCATCGTTGCTGCGCAGCGCCTTTTCGATCACGCGGCGCTTGTCGTCGCCGGTGATCACGATGATGATTTCCTTGGCCGCACAGAGCGCCCTGCGGTTCAGCGTGAGGCGCGGGAACGGCGCTTCGGGCGGCAGCGGCATCGGCGTGGTGGCGATCACCGTGCGCCCGGGGCGGATCTCGGCGATCATGTGCGGGAACAGCGAGGCGATGTGCCCGTCCGCGCCCATGCCCAGCCAGACGAGGTCGAACCTCTCCACCCGCCCGCCCTCGACCAGCCGCTCGATGGTCGCGCCCGAATGGCCCAGCGCGGCGGACAGCTTGCGGTAGTTGCTGGCCTCGTGGTCATCGGGTACCTGCCGGTCGTCGGTTAGCGTGAGCGTGACGTCAGACCAGTCGAGCGCGCGCCCGGCAAGCAGGTCGAAGACGCGGATCGGGGTCGAGCCGCCGGGAACGGCGATGCGCTTGCGGCCGGGTTTCGCCACTTCAGCAGCGATGCGGTCGGCCACCGCGGCGCCATCGCCCGGCTCTGCCCATGTGATCCGCGAGACGTCCCGGAACCGGCCTTCGTCAGTCATTCCAGCTTCTCCCGTCGCGCTCGGTCAGCGCGATGCCGGCGTTGGGGCCCCAGGTTCCAGCGGCATAGGACTTGGTATCGATATCCTCTTCGCGCCAGACCTTGCGGATCGCATCGACCCAGCGCCATTGCGCCTCGACCTCGTCGCGGCGGACGAACAGTGTCTGCTCGCCCTCGATCAGGTCGAGCAGCAGGCGTTCATAGGCGATGCGGCGGCGCGCCTTGGCGAAGGCCTGCGTCAGCGAGAGGTCGAGCGGCACCTCGCGCAGCAGGATGCCCTCGCGGTCGAGGCTCGGCTCCTTGGCCATGACCTGAAGCCGCACGTATTCCTCGGGCTGAAGGCGGATGACGAGGCGGTTGGCGCGCAGCTTGGCCCCGCGCTTGGCGAAGATGTTGTGCGGCACTTCCTTGAACTGGATGACGATCTCGCTGCGCCGCTCGGCCATGCGCTTGCCGGTGCGCAGGTAGAAGGGCACGCCCTGCCAGCGCCAGTTGTCAATGTGCGCGCGCAGCGCGACGAAGGTTTCGGTGCCCGAGGGCTCGCCCAGGTCATCCGCATAGCTGGCGACGCTGGCGCCCTTGACCGCGCCGGCGCCGTACTGGCCGCGCACCATCTCTTCCGCCTTCACCGGACGCAGCGCGCGCAGCACCTTGACCTTCTCGTCGCGGATCGAGGTCGCGTCGAACTCGGCCGGCGGCTCCATCGCGGTCAGCGCGACGAGCTGGAGCATGTGGTTCTGAACCATGTCGCGCAGCGCGCCGGTATCGTCGTAGAAGCCCTTGCGGCCTTCGAGCCCCACCGTCTCGCTGATCGTGATCTGCACGTGGTCGATGCCGTGCGCGTTCCACAGCGGCTCGAACATCATGTTGGCGAAGCGCAGCGCCATCAGGTTCTGCACGGTCTCCTTGCCGAGGTAGTGGTCGATGCGGAAGATGCGGTCTTCCGAGAACGCCGAGCCGACCGCGTCGTTGATGACCGCGCTCGAATCGAGGTCCTCGCCCAGCGGCTTTTCCAGGCCGATTCGCACCTTTTCGTGGGCGAGGCCCGAATGGCGCAGGCCCTCGATGGTCGGCTCGAACAGGAACGGCGCGGTCGAAAGGAAGATCGACATGCCCTTGGTGGTATCGCCCACCTTCTTCGCGAGATCGTCGAAACCGTCGATCGTCGAGGCGTCGAGCGCCTGGTAAGAGAGGCGCTGTAGGAAACTCTTGAGCTTTGCATCGTCCTTGCGGTCGGGCGGCAGGAACTCGTCGAGCGCGGCCTTGGCCATCACGCGGAATCCCTCGTCATCGATCTCGGAGCGCGCTGTGCCGACGATGCGCAATCCGGAACGGATCAGGTCGTCCTCGTGCAACGCATAGAGCGATGGGAGAAGCATGCGCCGGGCAAGGTCGCCGGTGGCGCCGAACAGCAGCAGGGCGGAACAACTTCCGTCGGTCATACCAGCGTTTCTCCCGTGGTGTAGCCTGCGGCCCACAACGGCCGGCACGGTTCACGCGTGCCGCGATAGCCGCCAGAGGGCAGGCTTGCACGCTGCATAAGTATGCGAAGAACCGGGCCGCCTTCCAAGCGGAAACGCGCCAACCGAAAAGGGGTGCCCGCACTAGCCTGCGGATCACCCCTTTCCCCCCTCATTTCGGGTCCGGGTTACTTGCCCGGATGGAGCCGCATCGCCGCGCCGCCGCCGGGCGCGAGCCACAGCGTGTAGGTGTCGCCCTTGCGGAACGTGCGCGTTTCGGTCGCGACCCGGTGCCGCGCGTCGGTGAGGTAGGTAGCGCCCTCGCCGTCCTTGAAGATCGTCGTCTTGTAGGTCTCGCCGGGCTTCAGGAAATCGAAGTGCAGCGTCAGCGTGCGCGCCGTTGCGTCGTTGATGCCGCCGACGTACCAGTCCTCGCTGTCGCGGTCCTTGCGCGCGAAGATCGCGTATTCGCCGACTTCGCCCGCGATCAGGTGGCTTTCGGCCCAGTTGGTGGGGATCTTGCTGACGAAATCGACCTCGGCGGGGAACTGCTCGAGCTTGCTGGCGAAGTCCGCGACCATCTGGATCGGCGAGTAGATCGCGAGGTAGAGCCCCATCTGCTTGCCAACGGTCGAGGCGAGCGCCACGCCGTTCGCGCCTTCCAGGCTGAACACGCCGGGGGTGTAGTCCATCGGGCCCGACAGCATGCGGGTATAGACCAGCGTCGGCTCGTGGCTCGGCCCGTTGGCGAACTGGCCCCAGGCGTTGTACTCCATGCCGCGCGCGCCCTCGCGGTCGATCCAGTTGGGGTAGGTGCGGCGCAAGCCGGTGTCCTTGACCGGTTCGTGCGCGTCGATGGCGATGTGGTACTTCGCCGCTTCCTCGATCACCTTGAGGTGGTGCTCGACGTTGCGCTGGCCGTCGTGCCACTCCATGCGCACCTCGCCCGGCTTGTCGCCCGGCGCGATGATCCCGCCCGCGTCGGCGACATAACCGGTCTTGACCGAATGGATGCCCAGCGATTCGTCGAGCGCGAAGGCCGCGTCCATCTGGCTCTCGTAGTTGGCGATGTTGCCGCCGGTCTCGTGGTGACCGATCAGCGCCACGCCCTTCTTCCTGGCATAGGCGGCGACCGCCTTGAGGTCGAAGTCGGCCGCCGGCTTGGTGAAGCTGAAATCGCCGTGGCCGAACCAGTTGCCGTTCCAGCCCTTGTTCCAGCCTTCGATCAGCAGCCCGCCGATGTGGTGCCTGGCCGCGAAGTCGATGTATTCCTTGGCCCGCGCGGTGGTGGCGCCGTGGTTCGGTCCCTCGGCCCAGGTCCACTTGCCGGTGATCATGCCCCACCAGATGCCGATGTACTTCATCGGCCTGACCCACGAGACGTCGCCCAGCTTGTTGGGCTCGTTGAGGTTCAATTCGAGGTTGTTGGCAACGAGGCCCGCCGCGCTGTCGTCGATGCGGATCGTGCGCCACGGCGTATCGAAGGGCAGCTTGCGCGTGACGCGCGGCCCTTCGGCGGCGGGCGCAAGCGTGGTGCGGAACAGCCCGCCGTCGACGTGCTTGAGCCAGTAGCCCGAATAGTCGACCAGCGCCGCTTCGTGGAAGGCGAGATAGGTGCCGTCGTCGGTCTTCATCGTCACCGGCGTGTGCGCGGTGGAGACGCAATCGATCGGGGTCTTCTGGTAGACCTGCTCGTAGCGGTTCCATTCGCCGCCCGGAATCCACCACGCGGTGCCCTTGGGGACGAGGTCGAACTCGGTGATCTCGTCGGCGATGTTCATCGTGTCCATCGCCGGTTGCCTGGGGATCTCGTAGCGGAAGCCCACGCCGTCATCGAACAGGCGGAAGCGCACGTCCACCAGGTGCCCGCCCCAGTCGGCGGACTGCCTGAAGTGGACGAGGATCTCGTTGTGATGGTCGCGCACAAAGCGGCTTTCGCCCCACGGCTGCTCCCAGGTGCTGTCAGCGCTCGCCTTTTCCGATCCGGTGATCGAGAACCCGCGCTCCATCGCGATCGCGTCGGTCAGCAGAAAGCCCAGCTTCGAGGGCGCAATGAGCAGCTTGCCCTTGCGCGAGATTTCATAGGTCGGGCGGTCGCTGCTGTCGGTCGAGACGGTCAGCACGATACTCCCGTCGGGCGAACTGGCGCTGACCGAGGGGTGCGCGTCCTGCGCGCGGACGGCGAACGGCAGCGCCGCCGCGACGAGCGCGGCAACGAACATCGACTTGCGCATGACTTCAGTCCTCCTGGATCACGATCGCGCCGAGCGGCGGCAGAGCACCTGCTTCGGCGTTATTGACGGCGACGAGCACCCTGCCCTCGCGCGGAGCTTCGGCCGGCCACCTGGCGGATTGGGTTCCCATGTTGACCACCACCGTCACGACCTGACCGGCGGCCTCGCGGCGCATGACCAGCACGTCGCCCTTGGCGTGCAGCACTTCGCACGAGCCGATCCGCAGCGCGGGGCTGACCTTGCGCAGCACCAGCAGGCCGCGCGTCAGATGCAGCAGCGAGCCGGGATCGGCCTCTTGCCGGTCGACCGCGCGCGCGATGTTTTCCCCGCCCAGCGGCAGCCACGGCTTGCCCGTGGTGAAGCCGCCGTGCTCGTCCTGAGCCGTCCACGGCAGCGGCGTGCGCACGCCGTCGCGCGATAGCGTAAGCGGCCAGTTGGCGATCGCTTCGGGGTCCTGCAGCAGTTCGAAGGGAATCTCGACCTGCGTGAGCCCCAACTCCTCGCCCTGGTAGACGATCACGTTGCCGCGCAGCGAGGCGAACAGCACCGCCTTCATCCGCGCGAAGGCATCGCGGTGCGCCTCGTCGGTCCAGCGCGACAGCGCGCGCGGCGCGTCGTGGTTCTCGAAGGCCCAGCTCGGCCAGCCGGTGCCGGGCTTGTCTGGCCATGCGCCGAGCGCGGCTTCGGCCAGTTCGGGCGTCAGCTTTTCGGCATAGAGGAAGTCGAAGCCATAGGCGCTGTTGAGGTGCGTTTCGCCGGCCGTATAAAGCTTCATCTCGCGGTCGGCGTCATCCCCGCCCACTTCGGCGACAGTGAACACCGCTCCGTATTCGTCGCACAGCTTGCGAATGCGCTCGACGAATCTCGGAATGCCGGGGTGCGACTGGTTGTACTTCTTGACCTGGAAGTCGAACGGACGCGTGCGCGGCTTGCCGTTGTCGGGCGCGGGCGGATTGTCGCGCAGCGCAAGGTCGTGCATCGCGAAGTTGAGCGCATCGAGCCGGAACCCGTCGACCCCGCGGTCGAGCCAGAAGCGCGCGACGTCGAGCAATGCATCCTGCACCGCGGGCTCGTGGACGTTCAGCTGCGGCTGCGAGCTGAGGAAGTTGTGCAGGTAATATTGTCCGCGCCGGGCGTCCCACGTCCACGCGGGGCCTCCGAACACGGACTGCCAGTTGGACGGCGGCGACCCGTCGGGCTTGGCGTCGGCCCAGACGTACCAGTTCGCCTTGTCGTTGGTCCGGTTGCTCCGGCTTTCGGCGAACCACGCGTGCTGGTCCGAGGTATGGGCATAGACCTGGTCGATGGTCACCTTGAGGCCGAGATCGTGCGCGCGCTTCACCAGCGCATCGAAGTCTTCAAGCGTCCCGAAGATTGGATCAACGCCGCGATAATCCGCGACGTCATAGCCGAAGTCGGCCATCGGCGAGGTGAAGAACGGACTGACCCAGATCGCATCGACGCCCAGCGCGGCGACATAATCGAGCTTCGCGGTGATGCCCGGCAGGTCGCCGATGCCGTCGCCATTCGAATCCACGAAGCTGCGCGGGTAGATCTGGTAGATCGCCGCGCCCTTCCACCATGGGGCGGTGGCGGCGGAATTGTCGGCAGCGATCAAGGACTGTTCGTTCATCGGCACGGAATACCTCAGGGTAGCACGCCGCAG
>JAJXVK010000085.1 GCA_021782155.1 Pseudomonadota bacterium | reverse complement strand
GAGACATGTCCCTCGCGTCCGATCACCACGTGGTCGTGGACGGTGATGCCCAGGTGCCGCCCGGCCTCGATGATGCGGTGGGTGATCTGGATGTCGGCGCGGCTCGGCTGCGGGTTGCCGCTCGGGGGGTTGTGGACAAGGATCAGCGCGGTCGCGCCGATGTCGAGCGCGCGGCGGATCACTTCGCGCGGATGGATCGCGGCTTCGTCGATCGTGCCGTCGCCCACCATGTCGTCGAGCACCAGCATGTTCTGCGCATTGAGGTAGAGCACGCGCACCCGCTCGCGCGTCAGGTGCGCCATGTCGATCCGCAGGTAGTCGATCAGCGCCTGCCAGCTACCCAGAACCGGCCTTTCGCGCACCTCCTGGCGCGCCATGCGCCGCGCGGCGATCGCCACCACGCGCAGCGCCGCCGCGCTCGCCTCGCCCATGTCGGGGTGCCTGACCAGCGTTTGCGCATCGGCGGCGAGCACGCCCGCGAGCGAGCCGAAGCGCTGGACCAGCGAGCGCGCGACGGGCTTGGTGTCGACGCGGGGGCGGGCGGTCGCCAGCAGATATTCGATCACCTCGTGGTCGGCGAGCGCGTCTTCCCCGCCGTCGAGCAGGCGCTTGCGCAAGCGTTCGCGGTGCCCCGACGCATCGCGCCCCGCTTCGCGCAGGCGCGTCTTTTCGGGGATTCGTTCAGGAAAGAGTTCGCCTTCGTCTGCCAAATGCGCGGGCACCTTTCGCGCGGTTCGTGCGTTGGGACGTCTGCATCGCCCAGACCGGGTTGCCGCGCAAGCGGCGGGCGCGCACATAGGGGGTGAATGACCGAGACAACCGAGACCAATTCGGAGCAATCGTCCGGCGCGCCCCGCCGCCGCCGGCGCTGGCGCGTGGCCGGCGTGCTTGCCGCGGTTATCGCTGTCCTGTTCGCCGGGCTGTGGCTCTCGCGCGAGCGCATCGCGACGCATGTGATCGAGGGTCAGCTGCGCTCCTACGGCCTTCCCGCCAGCTACACGATCGACACGGTCGGGGGCGGCGAGGAAGTCCTGCGCGACATCCGCATCGGCGACCCGCGGCATCCCGATCTCACCATCGAGCGGGCCGCGGTGACGCTGGTCTACGGCCTGGGCCTGCCGCGGATCGGCACGGTCACGCTCACCAGGCCGCGGCTCTACGGCAGCTATATCGGCGGCAAGCTGAGTTTCGGCAGCCTCGACAAGCTGCTGTTCGGCGGCCCGAGGAAGCCGGTGAGCCTGCCCGGCTTCGACCTGAAACTCGATGACGGGCGGGCGCTTTTGCTGACCGACTATGGCAAGGTCGCGCTCAAGGCCGAAGGACAGGGCAAGCTGTCCGGCGGTTTCGCCGGAACGATTGGCGCCGTTGCACCCGGGCTTGCGGTGCCGGGATGCGATCTCGGCAAGGCGACCATCTACGGGGCGGTTACCGTCAAGTCGGGGCAGCCCGCGTTCGACGGGCCGCTTCGCCTCGCCTCGCTGGCCTGCGCCGGCAGCGGCGTGGCGCTGGGCGCGACCAATACGCAGGTCCACGCGGTGCTCGACCGCAGCCTTTCCGGCGTTACCGGCGACTTCAAGTTGCGCGGGCGCCATCCCGAGGCGGGTGGCGCGGTGGCGCAGACGCTGGCGCTCGATGGCGAGGCGACGTTCCGCAACGGAAACCTGACCGGCAAGCTGGGCGGCGATGCGGGCGGGGTCAGCGCGCCGCAGGCGGGCGCCGCCTCGCTGGCGATCGACGGGTTCCTGCGCACGCACGACGCGTTTTCGCGCTTCGAGTTCTCGGGCACGCTCGACGGGCGCGGAGTCAGTCCGGGACCGCGATTCGACAGCGCGATGGCGCGCGCCGAACAGGGCGCGCAAGGCACGTTGTTCGCGCAGATGATCGGTCAGGTGCGCTCAGCGCTGGCCCGCGAGCGGCGCGGCAGCCGGCTGCTCGCGCAGTTCGACGCGCGCAGCGAGGGCGGCGCACTGTCGCTCGTGCTGCCCGAAGCGAGCCTGTCCGGCGGCAGCGGCGCAAGGCTCGTCTCGCTGTCGCGCTTCCAGTACGCGGGCGGTGCCGGACATGCGGCTCCACGTGTCACCGGCAACTTCTCGACCGGAGGGGCGGGCCTGCCGCGCATCGCCGGGCGGATGGAGCAGGGCGGTCCGCGCGGCGCGGTGCTGCGCATGACGATGGCGCCCTACCGCGTCGGCGCCGATTCGCTCGCGCTCCCGGCGATGACGCTGGCGCAGGCGCCCGACGGATCGCTCGGCTTTGCCGGGTCGGCTCAGATGACCGGCGCGATCCCCGGCGGCCGCGCCGAGGGGCTGGTGCTGCCGGTCGCGGGCAGCCTCGCCTCGAACGGCGAACTGGTCGTCGCGCGCGGTTGCGTACCGGTGCGTTTCGACCGCCTGATGCTCGGCCAGATGGAGCTGGACGGCCGCTCGCTGACGCTGTGTCCGCCGCGCGGGACCGCGATCGTGCGCAGCGGCGCGGCGGGCCTGAGAATCGCCGCCGGGGTGGCGGGGCTCGACCTGTCGGGCCGCTTCGGTGAAACCCCGATGCGGCTTGCAAGCGGGCCGGTGGGCTTCGCCTGGCCCGGCGCGATCAGCGCCAGGGCGGTCGACGTCGCGCTCGGTCCGCCCGAATCCGCGACACACTTCCGCCTGGCGGATCTCGAGGCGAAGGCGGGCAAGGACTTCACCGGCACCTTCGCCGGGGTCGATGCCAAGCTCGCGGCGGTGCCGGTCGACGTTACCAACGCGGCGGGCGACTGGCGCTATGCCGACGGCGCGCTCGACCTGTCGCGGGCGAGCTTCGACGTGACCGACCGGCAACAGCCGGCGCGCTTCGAGAAGCTGGTGGCCCAGGACGCGACGCTGTCGCTCCACGACAACAGGATCGACGCCAACGCGCTGTTGCGCGATCCCGCCAGCGGCCGCGAAGTGGCGCGCACCGAGATTCGCCACGACCTTTCCGATTCGCGCGGCCATGCCGACCTGTTCGTCGACGGGCTCAGCTTCGACAAGTCGCTCCAGCCCGATACGCTGACCGCGATGGCAAAGGGCCTGGTCGCACTGGCCAAGGGCACGGTGACGGGCAAGGGCGAGATCGACTGGAACGCCGACAAGGTGACGAGCAGCGGCCGCTTCTCGACCGACGAGCTCGATTTCGCCGCCCCGTTCGGGCCGGTGAAGGGACTGAAGGGCACCATGGTGTTCACCGACCTGCTTGGCATGGTCACCGCGCCCGACCAGACCTTCACTGTCGCTTCGATCAATCCGGGCATCGAGGTCAATGACGGCGTCGTCACCCTTTCGCTTCTGCCGGGCGAGGTGGTGCACCTCGTCGACGCGCATTGGCCGTTCATGGGCGGGACGCTGCGCCTGAAGCCGACCGACCTGCGCCTCGCGATCGCCGAACCGCGCCACTACGTGCTCGATATCAAGGGGCTCGACGCGGCGAAGTTCATCGAGAAGATGGAATTCTCGAATCTTTCCGCCACCGGTTCCTTCGACGGCGAGCTACCGCTGGTGTTCACGCAGGAGGGGGGGCGGATCGAAGGCGGCCAGCTCGATTCGCGGCCGCCGGGCGGTAACGTCTCCTATGTCGGCGCGCTGACCTACAAGGACCTGTCGACGATGGCCAACTTCGCCTTCGATGCGCTGAAGTCGCTCGACTACAAGCACATGACGATTGCGATGAACGGATCGCTGTCGGGCGAGATCGTCACCAACGTGGGCTTCGAGGGGGTCAAGCAGGGCTCGGGCGCCAAGCGCAACTTCATCACGAAGCAGCTCGGCAAGCTGCCGCTGCGCTTCGTCGTCAACATCCGTGCCCCGTTCTATGCGCTCATAGTCAACTTCAAGAGCTTCTATGACGCATCCTACCTGCAGGACCCGCGTGCCCTCGGCCTCATCGATGCCAAGGGGCGGCCGATCGTGCGCGTCGCGGCGCCGTCCGCTCCCGCTCCGGCGCCCACACCATCGCCTGGCCCGGCCAGCGCCGCATTGACGCCGGCAAAACCGGACATTCAGCCTCCCGAAAGCGAGAAGAAGCCATGAACAGCGCAGAATTGACCCGGGCCGCGAAGCCGGTAAGCATCGCGGGCATGGGCAGGCAAACACATGGGCGGCGCATCCTGCGGGCGTCGCTGGCAATCGGGCCGGTGCTGGGGCTGGTGGCAGGGCTGGGCGGGTGTATCAACGTGAAGACACCCGACAAGCCGATCGTCATCGAACTCAACATCAACATCAAGCAGGAGGTGGTCTACCGGCTGGCCGCCGACGCGGGCAACACGATCAAGGACAACCCCGACATCTTCTGAAGATGGCGGAAGTCCCGACGACCAGACGACGAGGCACGACATGAACATGATTTCTCTGCGCAAAGCGCTTGTTCCCCTGGGCATCGCCGCCGCGCTCGCGGTTGGCGGCGTCGCGCTCGCGCAGGGCGCGGACTACCAGGCGGCCAAGGCGGCCGGGCAAGTGGGCGAGAAGACCGACGGCTACCTGGGCCTGGTAGGCGGCGGTTCGCCCGCGCTCAAGGCGATGGTCGATGACATCAACATCAAGCGCAAGGCGGTCTACGCCGACAAGGCGCAGTCGGCGCACGCCACGGTCGAGGAATACGCCTTCACGTCGGGCTGCCTGCTGATCTCCCGGACCAAGCCGGGCGAGAAGTACCAGGCGCCAGACGGAAACTGGCAGACGCGCACCGCCGCCGCTCCGTTGCGCGATTCGCGCTGTCCGCCGGCCTGAGGCTCGGTCCTGGCCAGCGCGGGCCGGCCGGGCGACGGCCGGAACGGCTGGATTCGGCGCCGTTCGGCATGGCCGCAGGTGCAGTTGACTTGACCCCGCACGCTTCCTAAAGGGGCGGCGCGTTCCACACCCCCGCCTTGTGCGGAGGGCATGGGCTGCGCGCATTCCATATGCCGGCCATGCCCGACCCCGGGCCAGCGCCGACGACTTTACGGGGCCGAAACTTGGTGGATTCGAGCGACAAAAGCGGTGACGATCTGGCGCGCCGCATCGCCGATGCGCAGGCGAAGCATGACCGCGGCGTGACCAACGCCGAAGGCCTTGCCGAGACTCGCGGCATGGCGGTCGGCATCGAATTCGTCGGCACCGTGCTCGTCTCGGGCTTCATCGGCTGGGCGATCGATAATTGGGCGGGCCTCGGCACCGCTCCCTGGGCCATGATCGTGTTGCTCGTTCTGGGCTTCGTCGCGGGCGTTCGCCGCGCGATGCAGACCTCGAAGGAATTCGACACCAATCCCGACAACGACACGGCGGACTGAGGACAATCGCAATGGCGAACCCGATGGAGCAGTTCGACGTCGTAACGCTGCACCCGCTCAAGGCGGGCACGTACGACCTTTCCTTCACCAACAGCGCGCTGTGGATGCTGGTCGCCCTGGCGATCGTCTCGGTGTTCCTGTTCGTGGGCACCTCGCGCCCGCAGCTCGTGCCGAACCGCTGGCAAGCCGCGGTGGAGTACGTCTACGACTTCGTCAGGAAGATGCTCGACGAGAATGTCGGCCCCGAAGGCCGCCGTTTCGCGCCGCTGGTGTTCTCGATCTTCATCTTCGTGCTCGCGTGCAACCTGCTGGGTCTGATCCCCTGGGTCGGTGCGTTCACGCCCACCAGCCACGTGACGGTGACGCTGGGCCTCGCGCTCATCGTGTTCATCACGGTGTGCGTGGTCGGCTTCCTGCGTCATGGCCTGCACTTCTTCAGCCTGTTCTGGCCGCACGGCGCCAGCATCCCGCTGGGCATCTTCGTGTTCATCATCGAAGTGCTGAGCTTCCTGTCGCGGCCGTTCACGCTCGCCATCCGGCTTTTCGCGAACATGACCGCGGGTCACGTGCTGCTCAAGGTGTTCGGCACCTTCGTGATAGCGCTCGGCTCGTTCGGCGCGCTGCCCTACGTGTTCGGCGTGGTGCCGCTGGCGGTGAACGTGGCGCTGAGCGCGCTCGAGGTGCTGATCGCGGTGGTGCAGGCCTATGTCTTCGCGCTGCTCGCGTCGCTCTATCTCAACGACGCGATCAACCTGCACTGAGCATTTCGTTTCGTATCCAACTGACCAACCAAGCTTCCAACCGAGAAGGAATTTCAAATGGACGTGGCAACTGCAGCTAAGATTGGTGCCGGTCTCGCGGCGATGGGTGCCGGCATGGCGGCGATCGGCGTGGGCTCGATCTTCGGCCAGTACCTCAACGGTGCGGTCCGCAACCCCGAAGCCGACGCCAAGATGGGCGGCCGCCTGATTTTCGGCTTCGCCGTGACCGAAGCGCTCGGCCTGATCGCGGCCGTCGTCGCGCTGGCCCTCGCGTTCAGCTGATCGGTTCCGCCGGCCGGCACCTCCGGCCGGCAGACCTGACAGCCTTCAGCTAGACCGGACGGGCGACCCATGCCTCAATTCGATTTCGCACGCGTATTCTGGCCGCAGTTCGTGTGGCTGGCAGTGTTCTTCGCGGTTCTCTACTTCGTGGTGGTCCGCTCGACCCTGCCCAAGCTGGGCAAGGTGATGGGCGAACGCGACGACAAGATCGCGGGCGACATCGAGGCGGCGCGCGCCGCCAAGGCTGCGGCCGACGAGGTCGATGCGCGCTACCATGCCGAACTCGAGGTCGCGCGTGAAAACGCCCGCCATGTCATCGCGGATGCAAAGACCGCGGGCACCAAGGCGAGCGAGGCCCGCCTCGCCACCGCTCACGACGCGGCGGAAGCCGCGATCGCCGCGGCCGAGCAGCGCATCGCTGCCTCGGTGGCGGACGCCGGCGCCGAATTGCGCAAGGTCGCGGCCGAAAGTGCGCAGCAGATCGTGTCGCGCCTGACCGGGATCGAGGCTTCGGCCGAAGCCGCCCGCGCCCGCGTCGATGCGGCGATGGGCGCCTGAGGAAGGAACAACGACGATGAGCCTTCTTCTCCTCGCGGCCCAAGCCGCCGCCCATGCCCAGGAGCATGAGCCGACCCTGCTCGGGCTCAATGCCGAGGACTATGTCTACGTCGGCATAACGATCTTCCTGCTGCTTGCCATTTTCGTGATGAAGGCGCCGGGCAAGATCACTGACGTGCTCGACGCCCAGATCGCCGAAACGCGCAAGAACCTCGACGAAGCCGCGGGCATCCGCGCCGAGGCCGAAGCGCTTCTGGCGGACGCGCGCCGCAAGCACGAGGAAAGCGGCAAGGAAGCCGCAGGGCTGCTCCAGCACGCCCGCCACGAAGCCGAGACGCTCGTCGCCAAGGCCGAGGCGGACACGACGGCGCTGATCGCGCGCCGCGAAAAGATGGCGCAGGACAAGATTGGCGCCGCCGAGCGCGCGGCGATCGAGCAACTGCGCGGCAAGACCGCCGAAGCCGCCGCCACCGCGGCGCGCGGGCTGATCGCCGAGAACTATACGGCGGCGGCCGACAAGGCGCAGGTCAATACCGTGATCGCCGAGATCGCCAGGCACTGAGGCTGGCGGCTGATCGGATCGAAAAGGGCGGGGGAAAACCTCGCCCCTTTTCGATGGGGCGCCGCCGGAGCGGATGGCGCCGTCAGGCCGATCCGCGCTGCAGCAGGCGGACCGGAACCCGGCTGCGGCCCGATGTCTCTTCGCCGAGGCGGGCCAGCAGGTGTTCGACCAGCAGCGTTCCGGCATCCTCGAAATCGGGCTCGATCGTGGTCAGCGGCGGCGAGGAATAGGCGCCCGCGCGCACGCCGTCGAAACCGACCAGCGCGACCTCGCGCGGCACCGCGATGCCGCGCGCATCGAGTTCCTTGAGCGCGCCAAGCGCCATCTCGTCGCAGACCACGAAAAGCCCGTCGAACGGGACTCCCGAATCGGCCAGCGCGGCGATCGCGGCGCGGCCCTGTTCCTCGCGCGTCAGACCAGCGGGGACTTCCTGCAGGCGCGGCTCCAGCCCCGCCTTGCGCATGGCTTCGGCATAGCCGTTCCAACGCTCGTCAAACTGGCGCTGCGAGGTCCCCAGGGGGCCGATGCAGACGATGTCGCGGCGGCCCTGAGCGATCATGTGCTCGGTCGCCAGCACCGCGCCGGCATGATTGTCGCTGCGCACCCAGTCGAACTCGTCGTCGGGTGAACCCCAGCACACCCAGTGCAGGTCGCGTTGCGACAGCGCGCTGAAATAGTCCCATGCCGCCGCGTTCTCGCTGGTGCCGATCACGATCAGACCGTCGGCGCGCCGGCGCTCCTCGTAGTGGCCCCAGAAGTTCGCGGGGCTGTCCTGGAACGAGACCAGCGTCTCGTAACCGCGCGCGGCGGCGGCGGCACAGGTGCTGCCGAGCAGCGAGAAATAGAACGGGTTGATGTCCTTGCGGTCCTGCCCGGTGCGGCAAACCATGACCACGGCGAGCGTGCCGGTGCGGCCCTTGCGCAGCCGGGCGGCGTTCTCGTCGACCTGGTAGTTGAGCTGCCGCGCGGCGGCGGCGACCCGGTCGCGCGTCGCCTGGCTGATCGAGGTGTCGCCGGCCAGCGCGCGCGACACGGTCGACTGGCTGACGCCCGCCGCTTCGGCCACGTCGAACGAGGTTACGCGATGCCGGCGGCGTGTGCTGGTTTCGCTGGTCATGGTTTCTGGCGGCCCCCCTGGCGCTGTCTCAGCGGAAAGCATCCTTCGCCGCGCGCAGGGCAGCGAAGGTTGCGACCGGGTCGTTGCCGTCCCAGCGCTTCTGGATCTCGCGCTTGTCGGCGCGCAGGAACGGATTGGTGGCGATTTCGCGATGGAGCACCATCGGCACGGTGGGCAGGCCCGCCGCGCGACGCCTCTCGACCTCGGCTGCGTATTCGCGCAGCTCGGCGTTGTCGGGATCTGCGTGGAGCGCGAAGCGCGCGTTCGACGCGGTGTATTCGTGAGCGCAGTAGAGCACTGTCTCGCCCGGCAACGCGCGCAGGCGCTTGAGGCTCTCCCAGAACTGGCGCGGCGTGCCTTCGAACATCCGGCCGCAGCCCAGCGCGAACAGTGCATCGCCAACGAAGGCCACCCTGGCCTTGGGAATGTCGTAGGCGATGTGACCCATGGTGTGGCCGCCGACGTCGATCACGAAGGCGTCCCAGTCGCCCAGTTCGACGCATTCGCCGTGCTTCACCTCGCGGTCGACGCAGGCGATCTTCGCGGCGTCACCGGCGGGAGCGACCACGGTGCAGCCGGTGGCCTGCTTGATCGCCTCGTTGCCGCCCGCATGGTCGGGATGCCAGTGTGTGTTCCAGATCTGGGTGATCTGCCAGCCCCGCTCCGCCGCCTCGCGCAGGTAGCGGTCCGCATCGGGCGTGTCGATGCATGCGGTCTCCTCGCTCACCGGATCGTGGACGAGAAATCCGTAGTTGTCGGACAGGCAGGGGAACTGGTGGACTTCGAGCATCACTCTCTCCTCATGCCACCTTAGCGAAGCTGTAGGAAAGCAAAAGCCCGCCCGGATCGCTCCGGACGGGCCTTTGTGTGCCTTTGCGATGACGAAGGAGATCAGTCCTTCTTGGCCTTCAGCGCGGCGCCGAGGATGTCGCCCAGCGAAGCGCCGGCATCCGAGGAGCCGTACTGCTCGACCGCTTCCTTCTCTTCGGCCAGCTGGCGGGCCTTGATCGAGAAGTTGGGCTTCTTCGAGCGGTCGAAGCCGGTGACCATCGCGTCGACCTTCTGGCCGACCTGGAAGCGGTCGGGACGCTGCTCGTCGCGGTCGCGGCCGAGGTCCGAACGCTTGATGAAGCCGGTCGCGCCGTCTTCGCCGGCCTGGACTTCGAGCCCGCCGTCGCGGACTTCGAGAACGGTGACGGTGACGACCTCGTTCTTGCGCAGGCCGCTGGCGGCAGCGCTCGCACCGGCCGCCGGAGCGCCCTTTTCAAGCTGCTTCATGCCAAGGCTGATGCGCTCCTTCTCGACATCGACGTCGAGAACGATCGCCTTGACCTGCTCGCCCTTGCGGTGGAGCGCCAGCGCGTCCTCGCCCGAGATGCCCCAGGCGATGTCCGACATGTGGACCATGCCGTCGACGTCGCCGTCGAGGCCGATGAACAGGCCGAACTCGGTCGCGTTCTTGACTTCGCCCTCGACTTCGCTGCCCACCGGGTGCTTCTCGGCGAAGGCTTCCCACGGGTTCTGCTGGGCCTGCTTGAGGCCGAGCGAGATGCGGCGCTTGTCGGCGTCGACTTCCAGCACCATCACGTCGACTTCCTGCGAGGTCGAGACGATCTTGCCGGGGTGGACGTTCTTCTTGGTCCAGCTCATCTCGGACACGTGGACGAGGCCCTCGATGCCCGCTTCGAGCTCCACGAAGGCGCCGTATTCGGTGATGTTGGTGACGGTGCCCGAAAGCTTGAGGCCGACCGGGTACTTGGCGGCGACGCCTTCCCACGGATCGCTTTCCAGCTGCTTCATGCCGAGCGAGATGCGCTGGGTGTCCTGGTTGATGCGGATGATCTGCACCTTGACGGTGTCACCGATGGCGATGACTTCGCTGGGGTGGTTGACGCGCTTGTAGCTCATGTCGGTGACGTGGAGCAGGCCGTCGATGCCGCCCAGGTCCACGAACGCACCATAATCGGTGATGTTCTTGACCACGCCGTCGATGACCTGGCCTTCCTTGAGCTTCTCGATCAGGCCCGAACGCTGCTCGGCGCGGGTTTCTTCCAGCACGGCGCGGCGCGAGACCACGATGTTGCCGCGGCGGCGGTCCATCTTGAGGATCTGGAAGGGCTGCGGCATGTCCATCAGCGGGGTTACGTCACGCACCGGGCGGATATCGACCTGCGAGCCGGGGAGGAAGGCCACGGCGCCGTCGAGGTCAACGGTGAAGCCGCCCTTGACGCGGCCGAAGATCACGCCTTCCACGCGCTTGCCTTCGCCGAACTCGCTTTCCAGCTTGTCCCACGCGGCTTCGCGGCGGGCGCGGTCGCGCGACAGCATCGCTTCGCCGTCGGCGTTCTCGACGCGGTCGACATAGACTTCGACCTCGTCGCCGACCGAAAGGCCGTGCGGCTGGCCGGGCGAAGCGAACTCGCGCAGCGAGACGCGGCCCTCGCTCTTGAGGCCGACGTCGATCACGGCCTTGTCGTTTTCGATAGCGGTAATGGTGCCCTTGACGACGCGGCCTTCAAAGCCGCCGTCGGCGGCGCCGCCGAGCGATTCGTCGAGGAGCGCGGCGAAATCGTCGCGCGTGGGGTTTGCCGTAGTGGCCATCAGGTAAGATCCTGTACTAACGATTTTTCCGGCCAGGCGGTTGTTTCCGCCGGTCGTTTCTCCGCACGCCGCA
>JAJXVK010000084.1 GCA_021782155.1 Pseudomonadota bacterium | reverse complement strand
TCCGCTTCGGGAGATGTCCCCCACGGTCCGGCCGGGTTCGCCTGGGAAGCCGGTGGTGACGTCCTGCTGCCGCCCGATGCGCTCGACCGGCCGGCAGACGTTCCCGAACCTGCCGTTCCCGTCGAGGAGTCAGATGCCAGCGAGGGTCCCGAGAGCGGATTTCCAGCGATCGGCCCCTCGATCGGCCCCTCGATCGGCCACGCCGTCGGACCGCCGCTCGAGGCTCCGCCGGAACTGGACGAGAATCCTGCCGAGGCCGGTTTGGCCGCGCCGACAAGGCACAGCCTGCGCGCCAGGACGCGCATGGCCGAAGTGGACGAGAGCCGCTCGCCGATCGAGCGGTTCCTCGCTTTCGTCGACGGGCTGGGACGCCGGTTCCTGCGCCTCAGTCGCCGAAAAAGTTGAGCTCGAGCAGCACGTTGTTGGGGTCGGCGACGAAGATCTGCCGAAGCCCGATCGCGACGATGTGGTTGACCTGGTAGTCGAGGTCGCGGTCCTCGATGCGGCGTATCATCTCGTCGTAGCCCGTGCAGTTGAGCGCGACGTGGTGCACCGCGCCGGTCAGTTCCCCGGGCCGGACCTCGCGGTCGAAGGCGCGCGGGCAGTCGGTCGAGTTGATGTGCAGGATCGGCTTTTCGCCGCGATCGTACATCCACTGCGCATTCTGCGGGGTGAGGGGAGCGGGGGCGTCGCGGCGCTCGAGCCCGAGGAAGTCCTTGTAGAACTCCGCCGTGCCGTCGAGGTCGTCGGTGATGATGTTGACGTGATCGAGCGCGTTGACCTGCATGTTTCCTCTCCTGCCGGAATTCGTCTTTTCAGCTCTTGAATACCACGGTCTTGCCGCCGTTGAGGAGCGCACGGTCCTGCAGGTGCAGACGCACCGCCTCGGCGAGCACGCGGCGTTCGATGTCGCGGCCCTTGCGCACCAGGTCGTCGGGCGTATCGGCGTGGGTGATCGCTTCCACGTCCTGGTGGATGATCGGCCCTTCGTCGAGGTCGGCGGTCACGTAGTGCCCGGTCGCGCCGATCATCTTGACCCCGCGCTTGTGCGCCTGGTGATAGGGCTTGGCGCCCTTGAAGCTGGGCAGGAACGAGTGGTGGATGTTGATGCAGCGGCCCGAAAGGAACCTGGCGAGATCGTCGGACAGGATCTGCATGTAGCGCGCCAGCACGACCAGTTCGGCGCCGGTTTCCTCGACGATCTTCTTGATCTGCGCTTCCTGCTGCGGCTTGGTTTCCCTGGTGATCGGCAGGTGGTGGAACGGGATGTCGCCAATCAGCGAGGTGGTGAGCACTTCGCGCGGGTGGTTGCAGATCACGCCGACCACGTCCATCGGCAGTTCGCCGATCTTCATGCGGTAGAGCAGGTCGCCCAGGCAGTGGTCGAACTTGCTGACCATCAGGATCACGCGGCGCTTCACCGAGGTGTCGCGCAGGTGCCAGTCCATGCCGAAATGCTGCGCGACATCGGCGAAGCCGGCCTTGAGCGTCGCGACGCTCTGGCCGTCCGAATCGAACACCACGCGCATGAAGAAGCTCCCCGATTCGATGTCGTCGAATTGCTGCGCTTCCAGCACGTTGGCGCCCGAAGCGGCGAGGAACCCGGTCACGCGGGCGACGATGCCCGGCTTGTCGGCGCATGAAATGGTCAGGACCAGCGGTGCAGACATTGTGTTACCCTCTCCCATCGCGAGAGCCCGTTCAACCGGGCACGTTTTCCGATTGCGAATCTGCCGCAACATTGTATGTGCTGCATACAAATTTCAACCAGCCAAATCCAGTGGGAGAGAGAAAAATGGCTGCTAGCAATCTCGAACAGGTCCTCCAGGCGGGCGGAAACACCGTGGACATGCTGCGCAACTCGCAGCTCGGCGCATACGTGTACCCCGTCGTCGCGCCCGAATTCTCCAACTGGCGCTCGGAACAGTGGGCCTGGCAGCACAGCGCGGTGCTGTTCGACCAGTCGCACCACATGGTCAATCTCTACATCCGCGGCAAGGATGCGCTGAAGCTGCTGACCGACACGATGATCAACAGCCCCAAGGGCTGGAGCGTCAACAAGGCCAAGCAGTATGTGCCGACCACGCCCTATGGTCACGTCATTGGCGACGGCATCATCTTCTGGGAAGAGGAAGAGAGCTTCACCTACGTCGGCCGCGCGCCCGCCTCGAACTGGCTGCGCTTCCACGGCGCGACCGGCGGTTACGACTGCGAGATCGAGCTCGACGACCGTTCGCCGATGCGCCCGATGGGCAAGCCCGTCAGCCGCAGGGAATGGCGCTTCCAGATCCAGGGCCCCAACGCCTGGGCGGTGATCGAGAAGCTCCACGGCGGCCCGCTCGAACAGCTCAAGTTCTTCAACATGAGCACCATGAACATCGCCGGCAAGACCGTGCGCACGCTGCGCCACGGCATGTCGGGCGCGCCGGGTCTCGAGATCTGGGGCCCCTATGCCGAGCAGGAAGAGATCCGCGCCGCGATCCTCGAGGCGGGCAAGGAATTCGGGCTGATCCCGTGCGGCAGCCGCGCCTACCCGTCGAACACGCTCGAGTCGGGCTGGATCCCGTCGCCGCTGCCGGCGATCTACACCGGCGACAAGCTCAAGGCCTACCGCGAGTGGCTCGGCGCCGACAGCTATGAGGCGACCGGCTCGATCGGCGGTTCGTTCGTCTCGGACAACATCGAGGACTATTACCTCAATCCGTGGGAGCTGGGGTACGGCTTCTTCGTGAAGTTCGACCACGACTTCCACGGCCGCGCAGCGCTGGAGAAGCTCGACCCGGCCAAGCAGCGCAAGAAGGTGACGCTGGCGTGGAACCCCGAGGACATGGCCAAGATCATGTCGTCGCTGTTCAACCCCGACGGCGAGCAGTACAAGTTCTTCGATACCCCGCTGGCGAACTACGCCTCGTCGAACTACGACCGGGTGGTCGACGCGAACGGCAAGACCGTCGGATTCTCGATGTTCACCGGCTATTCGTACAACGAGAAGCAGGCGCTCAGCCTCGCCACCGTCGATCCGGAAATCCCGGAGGGCACCGAACTGCGCGTGGTGTGGGGCGAAGAAAACGGCGGCACCCGCAAGACGACCGTCGAGCCGCACAAGCAGATCGAGGTCCGCGCGATCGTCTCGCCGGTGCCGTACAGCCGCGTTGCGCGCGAATCGTACCACACCGGCTGGCGCAGCGAGGGCTGACCGTCCTGCCGCCTGCCGCCCGGATCGCGCCGAAGCGCGGCCGGGCGGCGACGTGTCTTCTTAGGGGGAGTGCCATGGCAAGGCCGCAAATCCATCCCAACTGGGACAAGACGCCGCACATCATCACCGATGGCTTCAGTCTCGAGATGACCGCCAAGGACGAGCCGAAGCTGCGCGAAGCCGCTCCGCTGATCCCGGCGGAAACGCCCGTCGCGATCACCTTCCTGCCCGGCGAGGATGTCGAGGCGCGCGTCGCGGCGACGGTCGCGGTGCGCGAGTTGGGCTTCGAGCCGATGCCGCATTTCTCGGCGCGGCGCATCCTCTCGACCGACGACTTCGAGGGCTACCTCAAGGCTGTGGTCGAAAAGGCCGGCGTCAAGCGCTGCTTCATCGTCGCGGGCGACCCGCCCGAGCCGCAGGGCCCCTATTCCGACACCTCGGCGCTGATCGCCACCGGCGCGTTCGAGCGTGCCGGCGTGCAGGCCATCGGTATCGGCGGGCACCCCGAGGGTCATCCCAACATGTCGGTCGCCGAATGCTGGGACGTGCTCGAAAGGAAGGTCGCCGAGATCGACCGGCGCGGCATGGCGCCGCTGATCGTCACGCAGTTCGGCTTCGATCCCGACGCGTTCCTCGCATGGCTCAGGGAACTGCGCGCGCGCGGCATCGATTGCCCGGTGCGCATCGGCGTGCCCGGTCCCGCCGGGATCAAGCGCCTGCTTGCCTATGCCGCGCGCTGCGGCGTGGGCGCTTCGACCTCGGTGCTCAGGAAGTACGGGATTTCGGTAACCAACCTGCTGGGCAGCGCGGGACCCGACAAGCTGGTCGATGCCTTCGCCAGAGGGCTCGGCGCGGAACACGGGCGGGTTCGGCTGCATTTCTATCCCTTCGGCGGCATGACCAAGACGCTGGAATGGATTCACGACTACGAAAAGCGTAACGGAGCGAGGTGACCAACTACGTTCTGGTTCATGGCGCGTGGGGCGGCGGGTGGTCGTATGACCGCCTCGCCGCCGATTTGCGTGCCGCCGGACACCGCGTTCTGGTCGCCGGGCTGACGGGGCTTGGCGCGCACGCAACCGAGATCAACCGCTCGATCACGCTGACAACGCACATCGACGATATCTGCCGGCAGATCGAACATGCGGGGGTCGGGCGCTTCGTGCTCGCCGGGCATTCCTACGGCGGCATGGTCATAACCGGGGTCGCCGCACGGCTGGGTGCGCGGATCGACGCTCTGGTCTATCTCGACGCTTTCCTGCCGCAGGACGGGCAGTCGCTGTGGGACACGGTCGGCGACTTCGAGCGCGACCACTACATCGGCAGCCAGAAGTTCACGCCGGGCCTCGTCGCGCCGCTGCCGGGCATGGAGAACAATCCCCGGCTGGGGCGGCATCCGCTCTACACGCTGCTCGAAGGGGTGCGCTTGACCGGCGAGGAAGCCAAAGTGCGCCGCCGCGTCTATGTCTTCGCGGCGAGCTGGAGCCCAACGCCCTTCACACCTTTCCGCGACCGCGTGAAGGACGATCCCGCGTGGGAGTACCACGAGGCCGATGCCGGCCATGACGTGATGGGCGACCAGCCCCAACAGGTGCTGGAGATCCTTCTGGGGCTGGCTGCAGGGTAGGGCGCTCCCGCGAAGGCGGGAGCGCAGAGCGGCCGGGTGTCCCCGCCTTCGCGCGGGGACGCAACCTGCATGCGGGTCTCTCAAACCGCCTTGCGTGCCGCCTCGCGGGCTTCCTTGTAGCGTTCGCGGCGGAAGGCCTCGATCTTGATGCGCTCGTCGTAGCCCGGGTCCTGCGGATAGTCGCGGTAGTCGGCGAGGACTTCCTGGAAGTACTCTGCCAGCTCTTCCTTGTGGTCGGGCATCGGGAAGATGTAGGTCTGGTTCTCGCGCATGCCCTGCAGGATGCGCTCGGCGATGACGTCGGGCTCCATGCCGACCTGGTGCATGCCTTCCAGCCGCTTGACGCCTTCGGTGTTCACGGGCTTCGCGCCTTCCATCAGCTCGCTGGGGCGGATGTCGTCGCTGGCGTAGATCAGGCTCTTGACCAGCCCCGGGCACACGCACGAGACGCCGATGCCCTTTGGCGCGAGCGAATAGCGCAAGGACTCCGAAAGGCCGCGCACCGCGAACTTGGTGGTGTTGTAGATTCCCGGCGAGCCGCTCGCCAGCCAGCCCGCCATCGAGGCGGTGTTGACGATGTATCCGCCCTTGCCATGCGCGATCATGCGCGGGGCGAAGGTCATGCAGCCGTTGATCGGTCCGTGCAGGTTCACCCCCATCAGCCAGTCCCAGTCCGACCAGCTCGATTCCTCGATCGGCTGGAACAGGTTCACGCCGGCGTTGTTGAACAGCAGCGTGACGGGGCCGAACCTGGCTTCCACCTCGTCGGCGGCGCGGGCCATGTCGTCGCGGTCGGCGACGTTGACCTTGACGCCCATCGCCTCGCGGTTGTCGAGGCTTTTGAGCGCGCGCTCGATGTGGTCCTCGCGGATGTCCGCGATGGCGACCTTGCACCCTTCATTGAGCAGCGCGCGCACCAGGCCGATGCCCACGCCGTTGGCGCCGCCGGTGACGAATGCGGTGCGTCCTGCGAAATCGATCATCGCTTCATTCCCTCTTCCATAACCGGGTTCGTTGCGCCGGCGGTGCGGCCGGGGAGGAACTCGTTGTAGATCTTGCGGCGGCGGAACAGCCAGCGGCCGCCCACGCGCACCAGGTGGTCCTCGTAGTGCCCGAAGCTGGACTTGCCGAAGCCATCTTCGCGGCGTGCGGCCTCGAACCAGGCGGCGCGCGCCTGTGCGGTGTCACCCTTTACGGTGACCGCGACATGGCTGAGGAAGTGACGGTGCGGCACGCCCTTTCCCATGATCGCCTCCATCGCGGCGGCGAAGCCATTGCACATCGCGGCAAGCGCTGGACGTCCGCGCGTGGTCTCGCGCGCCCAGTCGATCTCTCCGTCCTCGGTGAAGCAGGCGGCGTAGGCATCGCCGTCGCCCCAGTCGAGCGCGAAGAGATAGCGGGCCATCAGGTCCTCTATCTCGGCGCGGTCCTCTGCGTAGCTGGGCATCGGCTCAGCTCCGTTCGGCCTTGAGCTTCTTCTGCCGCGCGATCTCGTCGGTGATCGCGGGGTTGCGGAACAGCATGGCGAAGGTCGCCTTGTATTCCGGGTTCTCGGGCAGGTGGTCCTGCACCGCCAGCGTCGTCGCCTCGCCGCGCTCGCGCACGCCTTCGAGGAACTCGCTGTGGGTGAGGATGTAGAGTTCGTCGTTCAGGATGCCGCGCAGCACGCGTTCGCCGACCTCTTCCTTGGTCTGGTAGAGGTGGGAAAAGTTGCCGCCCGCCTGCCGGCGCTTGTCGGCTTCGGCATAGCCGCTGTCGGCCAGTTCGGCGGGGCGCGTCTTGCCCGCGTCGGCGATGTTCGACTGCACCGCGCCGGGGCAGAAGGCCGAGCAGATCACGCCGCGCGCCTCCAGTTCGGGGCGCATGCATTCCATCATCGAGGTGACAGCCGCCTTGCTCGACGAATAGATCGTGGTGCCGCCCACCGGGACCAGCGCCGACATCGACGCCGTGCACACGATGTGCCCGCCTTCGCCGTGCGACAGGATGCGCGGCAGCATGGTGACCACGCCGTTGATCGTGCCGCCCAGGTTGACGCCCATCACCCAGTCCCAGTCGCTGAAGGTGGCCAGCTCGGTCGGCCCGACCACCGCGACGCCGGCGTTGTTGACGAGCAGGTGGACCTTGCCGAACGCGGCCTCGGCCCCGTCGGCGGCGGCGGCGAAGTCTTCGCGGTTGGTCACGTCGAGGCGGATCGGCAGCACGCGGTCGCCGCCGTCGAGTTCGGCGCGCGCCGATTCGAGGTGGTCGTCGCGGATGTCGGCGATCACCACGTTCATGCCCGCGCCCAATAGCGCCTTGGCGATGCCGAGCCCGATTCCGCTCGCGCCGCCGGTCACGAACGCTGTTTTTCCGCCAAGATTCTGCATTGGTCTCTCCGTATTTCCGCGCTTCCGGCCTCAATGAATCGGTGCGCGGCGATCGTTTTTCTCTAGGCTATTCACCCGAGCGAATTTGTATGTAAGACTAACAATCGGTAGCATGCAAGGCTATCGATGGAGCGAGCACTGCAAAGGGCACCCAAGAGGCCCGGCAGGCATGGGAGTGGAGTTCGCATGGCAGGTGGAGCAATTCCGGCATCGCCCGGAATCGAGATCGTCGAACCCGAAGGAGTAGATGCGCCGGGCAAGCGCTGGCCCAGCGCGGCTGCGGCCTACTGGGCGTTGTTCGTCATCGTCTTCGCGACTTTCCTGACCTTTTTCGACCAGGTCGTGTTCGGCATGCTGGGCGAGCGGATCAAGACCGACTTCGGGCTCACCGATTCCGAGCTGGGCTTCCTTGCCGGGCCGGCGAGCATCATCTGCTACCTGTTCGTGGGCATCCCGCTGGCGCGGCTCGCCGATATCTGGCCGAGGAAGTTCGTCCTCGCGGGCGGGGTCGCGGTCGTCGGGCTCGTCACCGCGCTGGGCGGACTGGCGCAGACCTACATCCAGTTCATCGGCAGCCGCGTGTTCCTCGCGGCGGGCGGCTCGGCCCATGCGCCCAGTTCCTATTCGCTGCTCGCCGACGCCTTTCCGCCCAAGAAGCTGACGCGCGCCTTCGCGCTGCTGCAGTTCGGCTTTATCGGCGGGACCACAATCGGGCCGATAGTCGGCGGGTGGCTGATCGTGACGACGGCCAGGTGGCAGCCGGGGGACCTGCTGGGACTGCGCATCTTCCCGTGGCAGTGGATCCTGATCTGGATCGCGATCCCCGCCCTGCTGGCCGCGCTGCTGTTCCTCACCGTCCGGGAGCCGGAGCGCTTCGAGCACGTCGCGGATGTCGAGCAACCGCCGGCCGACGCCTCGCCGGGGCGCAAGATCGTGACCTTCATGGGCTGGGACGCGGCCAGGGCGATCCATGCGGGCGGCCACGTCTACTATCCGCTGTTCGGCGCGCTGGCGCTGAGCGCGACCGAGAGTTTCGGCCTCGCCTTCTGGCGCGTGCCCTTCATGATCCGCACCTTCGGCTGGAACGAGGCGCAGATCGGCGCGGCGATCGGCCTCACCGGCCTGATCGGATCGGTTGCCGGACTGGTGCTGGGCGGCTCGGTCGTCGAGTTCCTCGCGAAGCGTCACAAGGACGCCAACGTGCGCGCCGCTTTCCTGTTCTTTTGCGGCACGACCGCGAGCACGCTGGCCGCGCTGCTCTCGCCCAGCGCGTGGGGATCGATGATCCTGTTCGGCTTTGCGATCATGTTCGGGCTTGCCGGCGCGGTTCCGCAGAACGCTGCGGTCCAGCGCGTCGCGCCCAACTCGATGCGCGGGCAGGTGACCGCGTTCTACCTGTTCATGTTTACCTTCTTCGGCGCGATGGGCAGCTTCGTGATCGGGCTGGTCTCGCAATACGTGGTGCGCGACCCCGCCAGGCTGCGCGAATCGCTGGTGATCACCGCGGCCATGGTCCTGCCCGCTGCCTGCGTGCTGATGTACCGCGCGATGAAACCCTATCGCGAGGAAGTTGTCCGGCTCGAGGCGCTGGGCCGTTGACAGTCCGCACCGCCGCGCGCAGGTTGTAAGCAACACATACTAAAATCGGGAGAGTCCGCCATGACCGAAGCCACGCTCGAATCGCTCGCCGCCAAGGTCGCCGAGCTTGAAGGCCGCCTGACCGTCCGAGAGGACGAGCTCGACGTGAAGAAGCTGCAGTACCTCTACGGCTACCTCATCGACAAATGCATGTACGATCAGGTCGTCGACCTGTTCACCGACGATGGCGAGGTCCGCTTCTTCGGCGGCGTGTGGAAGGGCAAGGAAGGCGTGCGCCGGCTTTATGTCGACCGCTTCCGCAAGCGCTTTACGCACGATACAAACGGTCCGATCGACGGCTTCCTGCTCGACCATCCGCAGATTCAGGACATCGTCACGATCATGGACGACGGCGTAACAGCGAAGCTGCGCGGCCGCTCGACCATGCAGGCCGGGCGCCACGTCGATTATGCCGACCCGTCGAACCCGATGCTCGGGCCCCGCCAGTGGTGGGAAGGCGGGCTTTACGAGAACACCTACAGGAAGGGCGCCGACGGCAAGTGGCGCATCCACGTGCTCAACTACTTCCCGCACTGGCACGCCGATTTCGAAACCGGCTGGGCGCACACCAGGGCCGAATACGTGCCGTTCCCCAAGGTGCTCTTCCCCGAGGACCCGAGCGGCCCCGACGAACTGATCGAGGACCACTGGCTGTGGCCGACGCACAAGCTGCTGCCCTTCCACATGAAGCACCCGATCACCGGCGAGGAAATGGTGGCCGAGCGCTGGCAGGGCGATATCGACCGCGAGAAGGCCAAGGCCGCGGCCGAAGCGGATACCTGATCCTTTCCGCACCCGTTTGCCCTGAGCTTGTCGAAGGGCCGTCCTGCCTCCTGAAGGGAAGAGCGGGGCTTCGACAGGCTCAGCCCCAACGGATCTGGAGATTGCTGTGACCCAATACCCCCAGCTCCACATGATGATCGACGGCGAGAAGGTGTCCGGCGGCGGCCGGCGCACCTTTGCCGTGGTCAATCCCGCGACCGGCGAGACGCTCGGCGAACTGCCGCTGGCGGACGCCGCCGACCTCGACCGCGCGCTCGAAACCGCGCGCAGGGGCTTCCGCATCTGGCGCGATTCGACTCCGCACCAGCGCGCGGCGGTGCTGCAGGGCGCGGCGCGGCTGATGATGGAGCGGCAGGAGGAACTCGCCCGCGTCGCCACGATGGAAGAGGGCAAGCCGCTCGCCGAAAGCCGCATCGAAGTGCTGATGAACGTCGGCCTGTTCAACTTCTACGCGGGCGAGGTGTTCCGCCTCTACGGCCGTTCGCTGGTGCGCCCCACCGGCATGCGCTCGACGATCGTGCACGAGCCGGTGGGCGTGGTCGCGGCGTTCTCCCCTTGGAACTTCCCGCTCGGCAACCCGGGCCGCAAGCTCGGCGCGCCGATCGCGGCGGGCTGCGCGGTGATCATGAAGTCGGCCGAGGAAACCCCGGCCTCGGCGCTGGGCGTGCTCCAGTGCCTCTATGACGCGGGGCTGCCCAGGGAAGTGGCGCAGGCGGTGTTCGGCGTGCCCGACGAGGTCAGCCGCCACCTGCTCGCCAGCCCGATCGTGAGGAAGCTCTCGTTCACCGGCTCGACCGTGGTGGGCAAGCACCTCGCCAAGCTATGCGCCGAGGACATGAAGCGCACGACGATGGAGCTGGGCGGACACGGCCCGGTGCTGCTGTTCGACGACGTCGATGTCGACCGCGTGCTCGATACGATGGTGCCGGGCAAGTACCGCAACGCAGGCCAGGTCTGCGTCAGCCCGACGCGCTTCATCGTGCAGGACGCGGTGTTCGAGAAGTTCCGCGCCGGCTTTGCCGAGCGCGCGTCCGCGATCAAGGTTGGCAACGGCCTCGCCGACGGCACGCAGATGGGGCCGATGGCCAACCCCCGCCGTCCCGACGCGATGGAGCGCCTGATCGGCGACGCCAAGGCGAAGGGCGCGACGCTCCACACCGGCGGCACCCGCGTGGGCAACGCCGGGTTCTTCTACGCGCCTTCGGTGCTCTCGGAGATCCCGCTCGACGCGCAGATCATGAACGAGGAACCGTTCGGCCCGGTCGCGCTGATCAACCGCTACACCAGCGAGGAAGCGATGATCGAGGAGGCGAACCGGCTGCCCTATGGCCTGGCCGCCTATGCCTGGACGCAGGACGGCAAGCGCCAGCAGCGCCTCGCGCGCGAGATCGAAAGCGGCATGGTCGGCATCAACTCGACGATGATCGGCGGCGCGGACAGCCCGTTCGGCGGGGTCAAGTGGTCGGGCCACGGCAGCGAGGACGGGCCCGAGGGCGTGTTGGCCTGCATGGTCACCAAGGCGGTGCATGAAGGATAGATCGAACAAGTTCCTCTCCGATACGGGGAGGGGGACCATGCAGAGCATGGTGGAGGGGCACGGGCCTCAGGCATGGAGTCATGGGCATTTGCCCCTCCACCAGCCTGCGGCTGGTCCCCCTCCCCTTGCCGGGGAGGATTTATGACCCACGAACTGAAGACCG